>JBFGYY010000175.1:0-6315 GCA_041587095.1 Motiliproteus sp.
ACTGTAAAAAGCGAAAAAGCAGAGAGGCTTTATTCGCGGGTTGGGCCCTAAGCTTACATCGGCTGCCGGACTATTTTGATCCGCTGGCATGTATCGCTCACGAGTGTTCTTAAGCAGTGCTGCAGCATAGTGAGAGCTGCTGCCAGCACACTAAAAAGTCAGTTGCTCTGTATTAGCCTTCCGGCAATGATTTCAGCGCTTTTGCTGCTAAGGCGGCAAAACTGTTTTTGCGCTCTGTGAGTTTTGCCAGTTCCCGGCGCGCCTCGTCTTGTCTGGCGACACTGATCAATGCGATTGCGCGGTGGTAGCGGATCTCATCATTATCCGGCCACTGTTGTTGGGCTTGCTCGATCAACTGCAGAGCACGCTGAGGGTTTTGTTGTTGCTTGAGCATAATCCAGCCCAGGGTGTCTTGAGTTGATGGGCTCTGTGGTGTGAGCTCATAGGCTTTTTGAGCAAAACTCAGGGCTTCGGGGTCGTTGCGATCGAGCAGCAGCCAGGCGAGATTGTTGGCTATTGCCGGATTGGTCGGCTGCATGCGGGCCAGACGACGATAATCCTCAAGGGCTTGCTCGCTGTTACCTATCTGGTCATTAAGCTGGGCGCGTATATAGAGAGCCTCAGCATCGTCGACATGCCGTTCCAGGTGGGAATCAAGGAATTTCTTTGCCGCCTGTGGTCCTTCACTACCCAGAAGGTTCTGATTGATGGCCGCTACCAATGGTGCATTTTTGAGTACGGCGTAGGCTTTTTTATAATGCGTTAACGCCTCCTTCCCCCGCTTCTTCGCCGTAAGAATATCCGCTTTCAGCCAGTCTGTAATGGCCGCTTCGGCACCTTGTGACGGCAGATGCTTCAGCTGTTTTTCTGCCTGGTTCAGACGGTCAGCCTGAATCAGAATCTGAATCAGCTGCTGGCGTGAAGGTCGGTGCAGAGGTAAGTGTGTCAACTGCTTTTCAAGCAGTATCAACGCTTGGCGATGGTTGCCGCTGCTGCTGAGAAACTGAGTCAATAACAGGGTGGGGGTCGGGTTGTCAGGGAGGTCTGTTACCAGCTTTTCCAATACTTTGCGTGCCTGGTCAATATTGCCAAACTGTTGGTAGAGCGAGCTTAGCAGCTGTGCCGCATCGGCATGTTGCCGGTTCTGTTGGTAATGCTCCTGGGCCAATTTAAGCGCATCGGCCGCGCTGCCAAAGCGCAGGTGCCATTGTGTTAGCGCATAGATTGGCGTTGAGGCATTGGGGTAGCGCTGCTTTGCTTCCTTTAACAGCAACAGGGCGCGATCCGGCTGTTGCCGCTGCAGTTCGACATCGGCATAAAGCAGCAGAGCGGAGAGGTCGTTGCGGTTCATGAGCAGCCGGTCGTTCAAGGCGCTGGCGGCCGCATCGGTCAGACCCAATGCCAGACTGGATTCGGCCAAACCCTGCAGACCTGCCGCTTGTTGTGGCGCCAGTGCCAGGGCTGACTGGTAGGTTGTTATGGCCGCCTTAAAGGCTTTATTGTCTTTTTGCAGTTGGGCTTTAAACAGCAGATAAAGCACCTCCTGAGGCGCCTCGGTAATGCGTTGTTCGATCAGCGCTAACGCTTGCTCCTGATTGCCCTGGCGTAAATAGCCGGCAATCAGGATCGCATCGGTTTGCGGGTCGGCTTGTTGTTTGGTTAACGGCAGCAACCTTTCGGTGGCCAGAGAGGGTTCTCCCCGGTAGATCTGCGAGAGGGCGAGCTGACGGGATAATCGCTCTGAAGGCGATTGGTGTAGCGCTTGCTCGAGCAGCGCTTCACCCTGCAAGGGGGTGCCTTGCTGAATCATTGCCATCGCGGTCAGTGATAACGCGATGGGATCGGGTTGCTCTTGTTTCAGCAGCGGCTGCAGTGTCGCGATTACTGAATCAGGGCGTCCCTGCTGCTGGTAGGTTGCCGCCAGCAGATGAATGGCTTGGGGGTTATTTTCGACCCGGGACAGGTAGTGGGTAAGCCGCCGCTCTGCCAGCGTAAAGTGCTGCTGGTAAAAGTGTGCCTGTGCTGCGATAAACAGCGCATCTGTATGCTCGGGTGATTCGGCGAGAATGCGATCGGCTTCCGATTGGGCCGTGTCAAACTGTTCCTGTTCCAACGCGAGTGTGGCGCTAATCATCAGGACTTCCGGATTATTGCTGTTAATGCTGCGCAGCTTTTCCAGGTGCTGTTGAACAGAGTCGTACTGCTTGATGGCCAGTGCTGACTTGGCGCCACCCAGTAGTGCCTGGGGGTGGTCGGGGATGGTGGAAAGGAGTTCGTTGTATTGTTTCAGTGCGTCCTGAGGATTGTTGTTGGCAAGAAATAACTGGCCCCGCAGCAGCAGCAGCTCCGGGTTTAACCCGGCGGAGGAGTCCAGGGTATCGAGTAGCGCCAGCCCATCGGCATAGCGTGCGCGTGCACCGGCGATTCTGGCAAGCCCCAATAGTGCGCCGGGGCTTGAATGTAAGGCACGTGCTTTGTTAAACGCCTGCTCGGCTTCATCAATTTTTTTTTGCATTAACAGCCCGTTGCCACGCAGCTCTTCGATGCTCGCTCCGGCTTTACCCGGCTCGGGCTTGAGTTGATTCAGCAGGTCCAGACCTGCTTGTAATTTATGTTGCCCGTAATAAGCCCGTGTGAGAGCGATATCGATCTCTGCTGTGGGAGGGCTTAGTTTGCGAGCCCGCCGCAGCTCTTTTTCAGCGCTGGGGTATTGTCGCTGCTCGAGATAAATTTTCCCCAATAATAGCCGGCCTGCGCCGTTATTGGGCTCGGCCTGCAGGAGCTGTTTGAGATGGCCGGATGCTCGCTGTGAGTCGCCGCTCTCATACAGCGCCGTCGCTTCGGCCAGTTGTTCAGAGGCGAAACTGACCTCGGTTGTTAACAAGATAAGAGACAGCAGCTTGATGCGAAGGGATGATGAGCGGTACAACACAGAAGGTTTCCTTGTTATCGGTGTTTTTGTCAGTTTTCCGCCAGATTCAGATCGTTTTGACAGGCGATACGCCCGTCAGGGTGGCTCAGCAGCGGCTGCCCGATGAACCTGGCGCAACGTCAGGGTTTTGTATCGTGCTCGATCATCGTCATGCGAAAGCGCTCGTTGTTATCAAAGCCCCGCGCCGTCCGAAAAATTCACTTTAGAAACGGGACACGTTCATCCGTATCGGCCTGCTAACGGGTTCTGAGGAAATAAAGGATCGATAAGGCCTGCCGACAGTATAAGACAGAGCTTGGCACAAAGAGAACTTAATAGCTGGCTTGTATCCCGAAAGTCTATTTATCCAGGGTGTTGATTCAATGTAATAAAGCGTAAGGTACCTGTGAGGATAAATTTGTCATTCTTGGTTCATTGGATTTGCACTACGTTAGCAATAATTGAACTACTATCTAGTGGGCTGGCAAAGGCTAGTAGGCTGGAACAGGCCGGTGATGGTTTTTAGGGGGCAAGCGGTGCAAGAGCAGAGGTCAGGGCGTCTGGTGCTGTGGCGTAATACAAGAGGGTATCGTGCAGGCTCGTTTGCTGTAATGGCTCTGTTTTGCCTGCTGGCAGACATTGCACAGGCGACACGAATCTACAGTCAGGCAGATCAGCAGCGTGTGACGGGGCTGCCACAAGTTAATTACAGCCAGGCTGGTCGCATTCAGGGCGGACAGAGTGGTGCAACAGGCATCCTGATGTTGGGTGGCTATAGCGATGGCGGTGGCAACAGTGTCAGTTATTATTCGCCGCCTGTCGGTGGTGATTCGGGCCCGGTTCATTATTCTCAGGGCTTTGCCCAGGATTTCGGTCTGGGTGGCGAGATGATTGATATGCTCAAATCCTGGCGGGAAACGGTCAATGCTGCCCGCAGCACGGTTAACGCAGCGTTGCCTGCAGTAATAAGAATTAATCCTGTCGCCAACGTGGTCAGCATCGATAACTGGACACAAGGTATCGACCTGGGAGGTGGCGGTTTTGCGCCACAGCGACGCCAAGCCGTTGCGCCCTACCGGATAGACCCTTCTGAAAATGAAATTGCCGCGCTGATGAATTGGGTTATGGATATAAAATTCATCGCGTTCGTGCTGTTCTGCATTATTGGTTATGGCGTTCTGCGAGCCATGCTTGGCCGCGATGACTAGCGTGCTGTGCCTGTAGTCTGACGCTTTGGTGGCCTGCCTCAGTGTTGGCGCGTTCCGCGCCGATTCACGCGATATCAGTAGCCGTTTCTGGCCGCAACTTGTGCTGCCCCCCTTACAATTCGTTACTTCAATTGACGGCGAGTATGCATAGACTGGGTTAAGAGTTTTTATCTATCAGCTAGCCTCACAAGGGCAATGAATTTTCGGGGTGATGGATAGCTTGGTTTGGACTTAATTGTCCGTCAGGTAACCAGCGAAGAGAAGGTATTGAATCATGGGCAAGATGGCGGTTGAGGATATTTGCCTCTTTTTGCAGGAACATTTCCCGCAGGGAGAACAGTTCGGTCAGGTCGTTGCTGTACCGCATTTTGGTGCCTTGCTTCGCTTAAGTCCGCAGGATGCGCACCTTCGTCCGGGCGGGACCGTGTCTGGGCCGACCATGATGGCGCTGGCTGATGTGGCCGTGTATGTCGCGCTTTTGGGTGAGATAGGTCCGGTGCCCTTGGCCGTGACCACCAGTTTGAATATCAACTTCTTGCAGCGGCCGGCCCCCGGTGCCGATCTGCTGGCAGAGGCCAAACTGCTCAAATTGGGTAAGCGCCTGGCCGTGGGGGAAGTGTCTATCTTCTCCGAAGGCGATGAAATGCCTGTGGCACATGTGACTTGTACTTACTCGATTCCCCCCAGGGAATAAGCATCTTCTGTGAATAATCGCGTCCTCCCCGGCGATGGCAATTCACCCGGTCGAAGCTTATGCGCGCAGCATGATTCAGCGATTAAAGCGCTGACTCCTGAGAAGCGTGGCCCGGTCTTGCTAGTCGTCGCCAACTTCCCCTTTGCGTAAAGTTTCGGGTGTAGTAGTCTTATTCTGTGCTATACCTTTGCTGTTGCGCAGCATATTTACTCTCATCCGACGCCACCCCTGCTGCTTGGCTCCGGTTTGCTGCACGTTTTCGTGCGGGGGAGGGCTGTTGCGCTGCAGAATGTGTTGAGGCTGTCTGCATGGGGGCACAGTCATTGTTATCGGTCACCTGACGCTGAGTGGTTGTGTGCCGCAGGGCGTTAGGTATGCAAGAGGAGACGCTGTATGACTATCAAGAAAATCGGTGTGGTTGGTGCCGGGCAAATGGGGAACGGTATCGCCCAGGTTCTGGCTGTTTCCGGACTGGATGTAACTCTCTGTGATTTAAGCAACGAAGCACTGGAGCGTGCCCTGGGGACGATTGCCTCCAGTCTGGAGCGCTTTGTCGCTAAGGAAAAAATATCCGCTGCCAGTCGCGATGCCGCCATGGCCCGGCTTGCAACGAGTACCGATTTGCAGCAACTCGCCGATGTGGACCTGGTTATCGAGGCCGTCAGCGAAAATGAAGCGCTGAAATTGCAGTTATTGGCTCAGCTGGACCAGATTTGCCAGCCGCAAGCAATTTTAGCCAGTAATACATCATCCATTTCAATTACCAAACTGGCGGCGGCGACCCAGCGGCCTGATCGTGTGGTGGGGATGCATTTTATGAACCCGGTCCCCCTGATGAAGTTGGTGGAGTTGATTCGTGCCTTGCAAACCAGTGACGAAACCCATCAGGCCATCGATGCGTTATGCCGGCAGATGGGCAAGGTCCCGGTGACGGTCGCTGATGCTCCGGGATTCGTGGCCAATCGCATCCTGCTGCCAATGATCAATGAGGCGGTGTTTGCACTCCATGAAGGGCTGGCTGCAGCGGAAGATATCGACACCGTGATGACGCTGGGGACTAATCAACCCATGGGGCCGCTGTCTTTGGCCGATCTGATCGGGCTGGATACCTGTCTGAGTATTATGGAAGTCCTGTATGACGGGTTCAAAGACTCCAAATACCGCCCCTGCCCGTTGCTGCGCCAGATGGTGGACGCGGGTTATCTGGGGCGCAAATCCGGACGCGGTTTCTTTCAGTACTGATTAAGGAGAACGAACATGGCTTCATCAATGATCGACCTGTCCCAAGCTGACCGGTTGCACGCGGAGCGTTTTCAGAACATTACGCTGCACTGTCTCGAACGCGGGGTTCTGTTGCTGACAATTGATCGGCCCAAGGTGCTGAACGCCCTGAACTCGGACACGTTGCTGGAGATTGAGCAGGCGCTGGACTGCGTGATCAATGATGTGGATGCCCGGGTTCTGCTGGTGACCGGTGGTGGAGAGAAAGCCTTTGTGGCGGG
>JBFGYY010000176.1:0-6294 GCA_041587095.1 Motiliproteus sp.
GCCTAAAATTCTATACATCTCAGCTATATAAGAACTTTATACTATGGCAAAGCGGACCAAAGAGCTGGACCGAATCGATAGAAATATACTCCGGCAACTTCAGAAGAATGGTCGGGTCTCTTACGTATACCTTGCCGCGGAGGTGGGGCTGAGTACGACACCCTGTCTGGAGCGGGTGCGCAGGCTTGAGAAGGATGGGGTTATCAGAGGCTATACCGCCGTTCTGGAACCCAGCTACCTGGAAGCCGGTTTGCTGGTGTTTGTCGAAATAAGTCTGACATACCGTTCTTCTACGGTGTTTGAAGACTTCAAGCGGGAGGTGCTTAAAATACCCAACGTTATGGAGTGCCATCTGGTGTCCGGTGACTTTGATTATCTGATCAAAGCGCGGATAAGTGAAATGTCGGCTTACCGTGAGTTGCTGGGAGAGCTGCTGCTGACGCTACCCAATGTGGATAAATCCCGTAGCTACATTGTTATGGAGGAAGTCAAAGAAACCTCCAATATCCCCGTCCCTGAACTGCGTTCGCGCAGTTAATGCTTCTGTTTCTTAAAACCTATGTTTCTTAAAACCTACGTTTCTTAAAACCTATATTTCTTAACGCATACGTTTCTAACGGCTATTTCTAACGGCGTTATCTCACGACCAGAGCTTGCGATGCCCTGTCAGCTCTAGTCGTGAGCTTGCTCCACTTATTCGCGTTGCAATGCAGGATAAACCGCTGCGGTGATCGCAAGCTACGGCTTGTTGTCTTGTGCTGACCTATAGGGAGCTCTGCAGAAGATTATCCAGTTCGACCTGCAGTGAAGGGCCGAAATCATGCAGTGTCAGCTGCCGTCCGTTGAGGAACAGAGTAGGCGTGGCCGTGACGCCCGCCTGTATTGCCCGACGCTCGGCGGTTGCTACTTTTTCTGCCGTCTGTTCGGACTCAAGGCACTGCGAAAAGTCTTTCTGATTCAGACCCAATTGTTTCGCCAGTAACGTCGGAGAATGCTCGGTGAGGGCTTCTTGCTGGGAGAAGGCCATGGCGTTGTAGTCCCAGAAAGAGCCTTGCTGATCCGCGCATACCGCGCCGTGTGCCACCAGACGAGAAATGCCGGAGCGATGAATCGGGAAATCCATGTAGATAAACTGTATCCGGTCCAGATAGGGTTCCAGGGTTGTTTTCAGTTGTTCAGCGGCTGACTTGCAGTGCGGGCATTGGTAATCGGCAAATTCGATCAATGTGACGGTGGCTTTGCTATTTCCCAGGGTCGGGTAGCCCTGGGTATCAATTTGAGTAAAAGGCGCCGAGGGCTCTTTCAGGTTGAAGTCGAGCTCTTTCAGCGACATCAGTTTTGCGATCAGTTCCTGCTGTTGGCGTTGTCGCTGAATATTGCTCAGATAGGCTGCAATCTCTTCTTTCGCCACATCATAAGGGCGGTTAATGCGATCTTTGTTCTGGTTGTAAAAGGCTTGTAGGGCTGCCTCGTCCGGGGGACTCAGGGTGAAAAGGTTAGCCGACACCTGCTCATGACTCAGACCGGATAGAGAGGCCTGATCAGCAATGTAAGCCTCCAGCGCTGCTGCTTCCAGAATGTGCTTTTTCTGCCGGTAGTTGGCCAGTGCCACATCGTAGAGGGGCTGACGGTAGCGACTGTTGATCGTGTCGACTTGATAGGCTTTGCCGCCCAATGTGAATAGCACATCCTCTTCGCCCGATGATTCGGGCGTGTCTTCAAGCATCAGCCAGATGCTGCCGGCGACTAACAAGATGGCTGTGACGGCATTGATAACGGTCTGCATGCCTTTTTTTTGCCCAGGGTTGCTACTCATTGGCACGAGCTTCCTTCTGTTGGTTTATACAAACAGTTTAACGATTAACTGTATACCGCGTTTTTAAGGGCCCCGGCTTAAACACCTTGGCAAGACACAGGGTTTCGCGCAGTTCGGTATTGCCGACCTGAATCGATACTAGACCCGGTCAGCATTCACGTGCAAGCGGCCTGGCTGGTTTGTCGTTAGCGGGTTTCGCTGCACCAGCGCTGAAAGGCCCCGGCGCGGCTTATTATCCCTGTATCGGGGCTGTATAGACACCAGAAAAGTATTGGCATTGCGTTTTTGAGCGCACACTGAAATCTTTCGACAGGCAGCTGATACAGGTGTAATCGCTGTTCTGGTGCCTTTTCGTAACGTCAGTGGCCTCTGCGCGTCCGTATATTCAAGACCGTATATTCAAGACATGGCCATGATGGAGTACACAATGAAATCACTTGTTTATGTGCTGATTATTTCAGCGGCAATGACCTCTTTTGGGTGGGGGAAAACCTTAAATGGTTTTGATCTGACCGATGCCGCAATTCCTGAGGCGGAGATACATCAGGGTGGGCCGCCACGGGACGGAATTCCATCGATTGATCATCCACGGTTTGTGTCTGCTGATCGAGTCGACTTTTTGGCGCCGCAGAGCCTGGTCATGGGGGTTAATTGGCGCGGCGAAGCGAAGGCCTACCCGCTGGCGATCCTCAATTGGCATGAAGTGGTCAATGATGAGATTGGCGGCGATCGCGTGGCCGTGACATATTGTCCCCTTTGCGGCACCGGCGTTGTTTATCGCGCGCCTTCTCTGCAGCAAGCGCTGAATTTTGGTGTATCCGGATTACTCTATAACAGCGATGTGCTTTTATACGATCGCCAGACCGAGTCGCTGTGGTCGCAGCTGTTGCACAAAGCTGTATCCGGGCCGCTTAAAGGTCAGCAATTGGAGATGATGGCTTCACAGCTGGTTCGCTGGGATCACTGGTTGCAAGCTCACCCTGCAACGCAGGTGTTATCTACCAATACCGGCTTTTCCCGCGATTACAGTCGTAACCCTTACAGTGGATACGATCAGAGCCCCGCGCTGTATTTTCCTGTGGCCTTTACCAGCCGTCAGTATCATCCAAAGGAGCGGGTGCTGGGGCTTGAGTATCGGGGAGAGTTCAAGGCCTATCCCTTTGTTGAATTGGGCAAGGCCGGTAATGCAGGTGTTCTGGTTGACCGGGTTGGGGGCGAACTGCTTACCATTGAATATGATCTGACCGCCCGAACGGGCTTGATAAAACGGGCCGATGGATCAATGGTTGCCAGTATCAATGCTTTTTGGTTCGCCTGGTTCACGTTCCATCCTGATACGCAGGTGTTTACTGCCCCGGAATAAGCAGGCTACGTCATTGATAACGAGGCTGGCAAACTAAGTAATCACGAGCGGCATAGGCAGGGATTTCAGGCTCAAATTGCTGTTATAAAAGATAATAAGTAACATTGAGGTCGTTGAAGATATTTCAGTCGGGGAATCTATAACGGCAAAGGAGGCAGTGGATGGCGTCCACTTCAGGTGCAACAAAGTCGATACAGATACTGAGCGGGCTCGGCGCAGGCGTTATTCTCGTCGTGCTGATTATCTCTACGCTGATGCGTGGCGCGGTGGTTGTGATCGGTGATAAAAGCGAGCAGGTTACGCGGACCGTACAACACCTCGACAGTGTCGACTCACTGCGCATGATTATTTATACGCTCAGTCGCGAATTCCAAGTGTCCGAAGGTTCGTTGCACAGTGCGCTGGATACCATATACGGCTTTCTGGTGCTGGTCTGCTGTCTGGTGCTACTGCTGTTGGTAATGGTGGTCGTTCAGGCACGCCGGTTGGCGATTGCGGAGACACAGCTCAGCAGCGCTGAACAATCCCTCAAAGAAAAGCGCTGATTCTTGCTAACATGTGCGCGCAGGGGGTTGTCATTATGGGCCTTTTTTCAGTCGGTCCGCACCAAGAAACAACATTGTTAAGGCTAATTGGCTTCGGCCGCGTCAGGTGCCATTGCCGGGCCATCGCTAAGTGGTTGGGTATTCGGCGCGGTCCATGATTGATCTCCAATCTGCACACGAATGACGCCCTTAAAGCGGCGGGTAAGTTCTGTGACGGCATCTTCAAGGCTTTCGTCATCGCAAAGCATTGTACCGCCCCGACCGTTGTCGGTGAAAAACTGATAGGACTTCATAAACGCCTCCGGATGGGAGCGGTATTCTCACTGATGGCGCAGAAAAAGTGAAGCGTCTTACTAACAAGTATCTTCCTAAAAACGCCGGTGGTGACTCAGCATACGCGGCGGGGTTTGGCCGGTGGGCAAGGAGCCGAAGCTGATGATCACCGGGCTCACCAGTTTTTTATAGTCGGCCGTACTCATGCCGATCAATTCTGTGTGACTCCCCGCGCAAAAAACAATTTCGGACTGTTGCTCGAGTTCCTGGGCCAGATAGACCTCCATGCTGTAAAGCGGCCCGAGGGCAGGAATCGCACCGGGTTCACAGCCCACTAACCGGCTTTGAAACTGTTTTTCATCGGCCAGTTCAATGTCAAAGCAGCGGATAGAATCGTGCAGAGCGTTCAGATCCAGGTGATGACTGGCGGGTAGCACGACCATGGCCAGCAGCCCGTCAATTAAAACAACGACGGCTTTGGCCAATTTATGCCCCGAGACATGCGCCGATTGTGCTGTTTCCAGCGCCGTATAGGCAGGGGCGTGGGGGACTAACCGATAGCTGATCGTATGATCAGACAGATAGCGTTCAACATCGCGGGCAGGCATAGGATTCACCTTACATAAGCTTATGTTTATGTGCTCTTGTTAAGGTTAGTCTGTCGTTGCTATCGATAGCCTGAAAAAAACTACGATAATTATGTGCGGGCGTGAATCCATTAGGTCATTTTGCTGGCTTGTTGTATTTCAACGTCCTGCTTGACGGTTAGGTTGATAGCGGTCGCACAAAGGCGGGTAAAGGACAGCCACCCGGTATCAGATCGATAGGTTTACACGCCGGGCATTAACAGGTCAGTGATAACCTGCTAATTTAAGAGCTGTTTAGTGATGTTGATTCATGCAGGAGTTTGATCGCTTAAGAAGCCCGGGCCTTTGAGTTCCTAGTGTTTTTATTGATCAGGAGATGAACTTTGAATCCGATTGTTTGCAATACCGCTATGTCCGCACAGCGTTCCGTCGCGCGAGGTGGCTTTTTGGTGTTGATGCTGGCCCTGCTGGCGTCGATTACCGGATGTCAAACGGCCTACTACAGCACCATGGAAAAATTCGGTTACGCTAAGCGGGATATTCTTGTCGACCGTGTTGAGGATGCCTCTGAGACACAGGCGGAAGTAAAAGCGCAATTTCAGGATGCCTACCAGGCGTTTAATTCGCTCTTGAGTGTTGAAACGAGCGATCTGGAAGCGCGCTACACCAGTCTTAAATCGGCCTATGAGGATAGTGAATCAAAGGCTCAGGAGCTGCGCGACAGAATTGACGCGATCGAATCGGTGGCGGATGCGTTATTTTCCGAGTGGCAGGAGGAGCTGAGCCAGTACAGCAGTGAAAGCCTGCGCCGCTCCAGTAGCCGAAAACTGCAGGAAACACGTTCTCGCTACCAGCAATACCTGGCGTCTCTCACGCGTGCCGAATCGCGAGTTGAACCGGTACTCGCGGTCTTCAAAGATCAGGTGTTGTATCTTAAACATAACCTGAATGCGGAAAAGGTTAGTGCACTGAAGGGCGAGGTGCGCCGCTTTGACAGCGATGTACAAGGGTTAGTCAAAGAGATGGATCGTTCCATTAGCGAAGCAAACCGCTTTATTCAGGGACTTGAATAAATTGCGTCGTGATATGAAAACAGCAATATTAGCGGCCCGGTGAGGCCGCTTTAATGTGCGTTGCTTTCTGCTGGGCACGCTTGGTTAATGCGTGGCTATCGCAGGCAGAGGCGGCCATAGCGCGTTCAGGTGGTTGTACAGCAAGGGATGGTTTCGATGCGGAAGCATCGAAAGTATGGCGAAGGGGCCGATCGTTGTATCACGCCGTTTGGGTGGGTTCATCAGGCTGCCATCTGATGCCTGCACACTGAATACGACGGGTGCCGAAGGGTCTTCTCCCCGCTGTTGTATGACGGCTGTCTCATTATTTTTCAGGCGAACGAAGGCCCCGGGCGGAAAAATGCCAATCTCACGGATAAAGATCTGTACCAGTTGCGGATCAACGGTTTTACCCCGGTCCTGAAAAATACTGCGTAATACATCGCGTGCAACAAAGGCATCCCGGTACAGGCGGGGGCGGATCATTGCGGTATAGATATCTGCAATAGCCAGTATCCGTGATGCAAGAGGGATCGCATCACCTTTCAACCCCATCGGATAACCGCTGCCATCAAGACGTTCATGATGGTGATGTACCACGTTTAACCAGGTAGGATCATCAACTCCCGCTTCTTCGATTAACGTGTGGCTCTCGAGC
>JBFGYY010000177.1:0-6291 GCA_041587095.1 Motiliproteus sp.
ATTTATGATCGACAACAGGAGTACATAGCCCGGTCTGATTCGGTGACGCTGGAAGACGTTAGAGCGTGGACCTATCATCGCCGCATATGGAACAATGTCGTGGCGACGATCGGGCCGATTCTCTAGTGTCCTGGGTCAGGTATTCGATCGCCGTATCAAAAAGGGCTCGTGGCGCTGCCCAGCTGTTTGCCTTGTCACGTAGATGGGCGACCAGTCCCGCCTGGGGTTCAAGATCATTCCAACAAACAACCTCAAGTAACGACAGGATACGCTTGTGTCTTTGGGGCTTCTGGTCAGCTTTGAGGCTAAAGTGACGCCATTTTTGGACCTTAAGCTCAGAGACAAATGACAGATCGGCCTGAATGGATTTGAAGTGCCCCAACAGGGCAATAGCAACAACCAGAGGGCTGCAACATCGCTGCCCGTCCATGGCGGCATGAAAGTAGTGATCAAGTCAGGTGTAGGAGCTATACCATAATATTTCCGGGTGGCTCAGGCGATTGGACCAGCAATACATGCTGGTTTGCTTCCCCATTATGGTCGCCGAAATATGCTCATCGCTGGCCTTGCTGGCCATGCCGTAACACACATGCAGCGGTAGCAGGTGCTCCTCCCGAGGGTGGCAAAATCGGGCGTGGGGTGCCTGCGCCCAGTGGAGCAAACGATGGCGACGCTCGGCTTCCGCCAGCGTTGAATTAGTGCAGGTGTCCTCTAGCCAGTCTTCGAATGCCTGATTTTTGGTTTGGATCTCAGGGGTATGGGGCGCAAAAAATATCTGTAAATTGTGAAACGTGAAGCCGGAGCCGATCACCAACAGGTTGTCGTAATCCAGTGTCCGCAGGGCGCTACCTATGGCCAGGTGGGTTTGCGGATGGAGATTATTCACCAGCGACAGTTGCACGCAGGGAATATCCGCCTCCGGATACATCAGCTTCAATGGCACGAACACGCCATGGTCGAAGCCGCGATCAGCGTCGGACTGCGCGGCAATGCCCGCAGCTGCCAACGCATTGAATACCTGCTGTGCCAGCTCTGGTGCACCGGGGCAGGGGTACTGAATCTCATAGGACTCGGCCGGGAACCCGGAGTAATCGTAGATCAGTCCCGGTGTCAGGCCTGAGGTGATGGTCGGGAGTGGCGCTTCCCAGTGGGCACTGATCACCAGTATGGCGGACGGTCTGGGCAGTCGGCCTGCCAGTTCCTGCAGGTGTACGACCATTTCCTGGTGGTTGGGGTCGCCCAGCAAGGGCATGGGGCCGCCGCCGTGGGAGATAAAGAGTATTTGTGTGGAGGGATTCATATTGGCATTCCACCTGGTGATTTCACGAATGGGTGCGCTCGACAGTTCCGCTCAGATCGACGCCGGTCCAACTGGCACGATCCCTGTGGGGTTCAACGCCTTGATCGAATAGTACCCCGCCTTGATGTGATCCAGGTTGACCGTGTCGGCGATGCCGTTGAGTGCATAGATCCGGTGCATGTAAGCGTGCAGTGCAGGCATACCACTGAGGTGGTTGCGGTTGCACTTGAAGAGACCGTGATAGGCGGCGTCAAAACGCACCAGCGTCACGAACAGGCGCACGTCGGTTTCGGTCAGGCGCTCGCCGAACAGGAAGGGGCGGCCGTCCGCCAGCCGCGACTCCATTTCATCCAGGGCTGAAAACACCTGGTGATAAGCCTCTTCGTAGGCCTGTTGGCTGGTGGCAAAGCCCGCCTGATAGACGCCATTGTTGAGGTCGGAATAGAGGTATTGGTTTAGGGCATCGATATCACCGGCCAGGTCTGCCGGATACAGGTCCGGTCCCGGGCGACCAAAGTCATCGAAAGCACTGTTCAACATCCGCAATATATCGGCGGATTCATTGTTGACGATGGTGCGGGTCTGCTTGTCCCACAACACGGGGACGGTGGCACGACCGGTAAATTGGGGGTCGGCACGGGTATAGAGATCATGGACGTAACGGGCGCCGTTGAGTTCATCCTCGTCGGCACCGGGGATACCGCCAAACTGCCAGCCTTCAGCCGTCAGACGGGGGTTCACTACTGTCACTCCTATCAGGTCGGTTAGCTGTTTCAGTTGCCGCACCATCAGGGCACGCGATGCCCAGGGGCAGATGTAGGCCACATACAGATGATAGCGGTCTTTCTCCGCCTTAAAGCCGCCGTCGCCGGTCGGTCCCGGCGATCCATCCGGGGTAATCCAGTGGCGAAACGAAGACGTCTGTCGGATAAATCGGCCGTCCTTGTCCTCAGCCTGCACCGGCTGCCAGTTTTCTTTCCAGGCTCCATTGATAAGCATATTGTGCTCCTCTTGGGTGAGTTGACGCCCCGATACTCAGATCGGGGCTGTCGGGATGATGGGTGGTTGCGGAGCGCGGATTAAGCGGCAGAACCTGCGGTGGCTATGGCCTCGGCCGGGCGATCCTCGGCAAAACGTTGTTGCAGCAGGTTGTCGACGGAAAAGCGTCCCGCTCCCTGGATCGTCAGGGCAAGAGTTGCCGCCAGCAGAGTCAATCCGTATTCGTAACCGTTGTTGGCCATGAACAGGCCGTTGCCCGCATGTACAGCGAAAATGGCTACCAGCATGGTGAAAGCGGCGACGAACGCTGCGGGGCGGGTCAGCAGACCCAGGATCAGGGCGATGCCTCCGAAGAATTCAGCACTACCGGCCAGCAAGGCCATCAGGTAGCCCGGCTCCAGGCCGATACTGGCCAGCCACTGGCCAGTGCCCTCCAGGCCGTAGCCGCCGAACCAGCCGAACAGCTTCTGGGCACCGTGAGCTGCCAGGATAAGGCCCACCGGCACGCGCAGCAGCAGCGCCGCGAAACCGCCTGTGGTAGTGAACAATGATTGAGCCAGTGTTTTTTTCATGAGTGAGTCCTCGAATATTGGTTGGATTGGGGTTCCCTGAGCCGCGTGATTCGCTGTGGCTGCAGAGTTTGGGTTACTTTACTTGTTACAAAATTAAACAATAAGAGGCTTCTTGTTGGATAATTATCAATGTATTATTGATAATAATTGCCAAGCCATTCCTGGAGCCCCCCATGGACCGCATTGATGCCATGCGAGCCTTCGTTACCGTGGTGGCGGAGGGTACCTTTACCCGGGCCGCGGAGCGGCTCGACCTATCCCCGCAGTTGGTGAGCAAGTATGTGTCGCAATTGGAAGAGCGACTCGGCGTGCGCCTGCTCAATCGCACCACCCGCAAGGTGCACCTGACCGAAGCCGGTACCCGTTACACCCCGCATGCGCAACAGGTTCTCGACGATATCGACGACATGGAGAGCGCTTTGGGTGAGTTGCAGGAGGGTGCACGCGGACGCCTGCGCGTCAGTGCGCCTGTCTCCTTTGCACTGCATCACCTGGCACCGCTGCTGTGCGATTTCCAGCGTGCGCACCCGGCAGTGGCGATCGATTTGCAACTGAGCGACCGCAAGGTCGATATCGTGGAAGAAGGCTTTGATATTGCGCTTCGCATCGGTCACCTGAAGAGTTCCTCGCTGATCGCAAAACTCATTGGTCCCGTGCGACTGGTGATCTGCGCATCTGCGGAATATCTGGCTCGGCACGGTACGCCAATGCGGCCCGAGGAGCTAAAAGATCATCGCTATTTACGCTACACCTATATGGAGCAGGAGACCAATGTGTCGCTGTTCGAACGGCTCTATTCAGGTGCACGCAGTGAAAGCGGCGATCTGGTCAGCAATAATGGCGATGTGCTGGTGCAGGCCGCCATCCTGGGAGCCGGTATCACCATACAGCCAACTTTTATTGTCGGCGCCGCCATTGCCGCTGGAAAGCTTCAGGTGATCCTGCCGGACTATGAGCCAGAACCCATGGGGTTGTACGCGGTGTACGCCCATCGAAAATTGCTGGCCAGCAAGGTGCGATGCTTTGTTGATTTTATGGATGGTTATTTCGGCGATCCGCCCTATTGGGATGAGTTCGAGGGAAAGTCGGGTGGGTGACTGTAACCCCCTGTATCGGGTCTGCTGCCGAAATCAGATTGGCTTCCTCCACCGGAAACGAAACTCCATTGCAGCGTATACTGGAACAGACCACTCACCGATTCCGGTGCATACTGGATGCTCGTTCCAGCCTGTGCTGGTCACGAATCGCCGTCTTTCAACAGGTGATAATACGTTTATAGGGGCAAGGGCGCCATAGGGGGTAACGGCGCCATAATAGGGGGTGACGGCGCTGTGCACCAGGGTAATTGGCGCGCCGCTGTACGGAACAGATCTACTCGATTGTCACCTATACACTGTTCATTTATTTTACTTTATCGATGGAACTCGCCAGCCCTCTCAGGTTGGTAAATAACCTCTTGAATTTTTACTTTAAGAAGACCGCCACCGGGTTTTGGCCATTCGATTTCATCGCCCTGAGACAGGCCGAGTAGCGCACTGCCTACCGGTGCCAGAATGGATATCTTCTTGCCGCTGGAGTCAACATCTTTTGGGTAAACAAGTGTTAATTCGAATTCTTCCTTGGTAGATTCGATAACAAATTTTACTGTGGAATTCATAGTCACTATTGTCGGAGGGACCAACTCAGGAGTCACTACATTGGCCCGCCCGAGCTCCGACTCCAGTTCGGCTTTTCCCGCAAAGCTGTTTTTCGGTAAGGATTCAATTAAGTTATAGAGTCTATCTGCATCTAACGTAGAGATAGTTATTTCCGGTCTTGTATTCATTTCTGTTCTCAAAAAGTTAAATTAATTCTTAGTTGACGTCTGTTTCAGCATTCAACTACTGCGTTAGCCTTGTTTGGCGTCAAAAATATCGCTTTACCATTTAGGCGTTAAGCAGCCAGCGGTTCTCGACCTCCGCCCGAAAGCTGACTGTAGCAGATTCTGTTTTATTTGATAGTGGATGTAGTTGGGGCCGTAAAATATTAAGGCCGAATCCAATTTTCATGTGTATTTAATGACGGGTTTGTTGAACATTGAGCGCTTTATTATTGCGCGTAATTCTGATGCCAATACTTGCCGCTCAACTCATCGGTCTAGTACTCTACCTCACAGGACGAGACAAGGTGTCAGCCCCGTCGGTGTAGGTTCCACGGCCCGGTTAGATCAGTTCTGAGACCATTCCCGGAACAGGAGATAGAGTATGACGAGTGATCCATTAGGTATTGTCGCAACCATGGCAACCGCATCGACAAAAGCGCAATTTGTCAGTCTCACCAAGGTGGCCGATAAATTTAACGCAGATGTGGCGCGACTCCCCTGCACCGTCAAAATTCTGCTGGAAAATATCGCCCGGCGGGCCGGAGGCCGGGATGTGTCGCTGGCAGACGTAGAGGCACTCGCGCAGTGGCCCCATGGCGCCGAAGCGTCTATCGCGTTTATGCCGGCTCGGGTGCTGATGCAGGATTTCACCGGCGTTCCGGCCGTAGTGGACCTGGCGGCCATGAGAAGTGCAGTAGCTCGAGCCGGCGGTGATCCACTGAAGGTCAATCCCTTCGTTCCGGTTGACCTGGTTATTGACCACTCGGTACAGGTCGATCGATTTGGCAGCGCCGATGCCTACGCCACTAACCTGGAGTGGGAGTACCGTCGCAACCGCGAACGCTACGGGCTGCTCAACTGGGCCCAGCAGGCCTTTGACGGCTTTCGTGTGGTGCCTCCTGGAATGGGTATCTGCCACCAGGTCAATCTCGAACATCTGGGCCGCGTCGTTATCGAACGTGACGGCTGGGTATTTCCCGATACTTTAGTGGGGACCGATTCACACACTCCCATGATCAATGGCCTCGGTGTGCTGGGCTGGGGGGTAGGCGGCATCGAGGCCGAAGCGGCTATGCTCGGCCAACCGATGTTCCTGCCGAAACCTGTGGTGCTCGGGGTCAGGACGCACGGCACACTGCCGCCCGGAACAACCGCGACCGACCTGGTCCTGACGCTTGCTCAGATTCTCAGGGCGCACGGCGTGGTGGGTAAATTTGTCGAGTTTTTTGGGTCGGGACTGAGCTCCCTGAGCATTGCAGATCGAGCCACCCTGGCGAATATGTCGCCGGAGTTCGGCGCGACAGCCACGCTTTTTCCCGTCGATTCAAACACCCTGGCGTATCTGCGTCTCACCGGGCGTGGCGACTGCGTCGACCTGGTCGAACGCTATACCCGAGAGCAGGGTTTATTCCGGACCGACGACGCAGTCGAGCCGAATTTCAGCGAAGTCCTCGACCTCGATTTGAGCAAGGTTGAACCCAGCGTCGCCGGACCGAAACGGCCACAGGACCGGGTAGCGCTGGCCAGCGTCAGGCAGTCGTTCCAGTCCCTCCTGGATG
>JBFGYY010000178.1:0-6273 GCA_041587095.1 Motiliproteus sp.
GGATCTGCTGCATTATTTTATGCCGCGCTTTCTGCTGGGTTTAACCGCCACCCCAGAACGTACCGATCAGTCGGATATACTCTCTTTTTGCGATGACAACCTGGTTTACAGTTGTAACTTGTTCAGCGGTATCGAGCAGGCTCTGCTCTGTCCATTTACCTATCACGGCATCTTCGATGAGCAGGTAGACTATCAGGAGATACCTTGGCGTAATGGCCAGTTTGATCCGCAGCAGCTTTCCAACAAGTTGGCAACGCTGGCGCGGGCCCGTCATGCCTTGCGAGAGTGGCAGGCAAAAGGGAAGCAGTGCACGCTGGCATTCTGTGTTTCCATTCAACATGCCGAGTTTATGGCCGAGCGTTTTCGTGTCTGGGGAATCGCAGCTGCCGCTGTCTATGCCGGCTCACCGCTACGCCGAGCCGACGCCCTGCAGCAGCTGCAGGCGGGGGCGCTTCAGGTGATATTCTCGGTGGATCTATTTAACGAGGGGGTCGATCTGCCGGCGGTGGATACGGTGATGATGTTGCGCCCCACCGAATCCAAAGTACTGTTTCTGCAGCAGTT
Organism: Motiliproteus sp.; assembly: GCA_041587095.1. GTDB lineage: Bacteria > Pseudomonadota > Gammaproteobacteria > Pseudomonadales > Balneatricaceae > Motiliproteus. Next base: position 565 of record JBFGYY010000178.1, read on the forward strand.
AGGTCGAGGGTTGCGTCGCCAGACGGGTAAAGAGCGGCTAGTGGTGCTGGACTTTATTGGTAACCACAAAGGTTTTCTCAATAAGCCGCAGGCGTTGTTTAACGTCGGCAGCCGTCCGCGTGACTTGGTGGATTTTGCGGGTAAAATTGAGCGTAACGAGCTGAGTCTTCCGGCAGGTTGTTTCGTCAATTATGACCTGGCGATCATCGACTTTCTCAAGCAGCTCGACGGACAGGGTTTGCAGCCCGAGTATGAGGCACTGCAAGCGGCGCTGGGACGTAGACCGACACTTCTAGAACTCTACCGCAGCGGCATCGCAATGACCCGGTTACGCCGTGAATACGGTTCCTGGTGGGGGATGGTCGCGGAGTTTGCCGATCTCGACGATGCCGAAAAAGCCTGCTTTTCCCGGCATAGTGACTGGTTTCGCGAGTTAGAAACTACCCCTGTCACGAAAAGCTTCAAGCTGATGTTGATCGAGTCGATGCTAGAGCATGATGGTTTTCGTCAACCTCCGACCCTGGAAGCGGCTTCTGGCTATGCGCTGGCTCTCTTTCGTCGTCGCCGCACCTTTATCGCCGACTTAAAGTCTGAATATCACGATATCGATCAAGTTAGTGATGCACAGTGGCACCGTTACTGGAAAAGTAACCCCATTAACGCATGGCTGGGTGGCAATAAAACCTCTGCCAAGAAAGTCTGGTTTGAGAATCGTGCTGGACGCTTTACGCCGAACTTTGAGGTATTGGCCGAGGAGAGCACCACTTTTAATGCGATGACCCAGGAGCTGCTTGATTATCGGCTAGCGATCTATAGCGAAAGCGCACGGTCAATAGAGGTATCCGCTGCCACTTCGGACGGGACAATAGAGCCCGAGGGCAGTAGTAACCGCACGGAGTTGGCGTACTTTCCGGATCTAAAGATCGCCTGCGGTCACTTCAGAACCGGTTCGTCGACGGCCGATGAGCTACGTTCGTTGGGCGCTGGCTACGGCAGACTGAATGCGGCCCATCATTTTATCGCCCAGGCATCTGGGGATTCAATGAACGGCGGTAAGCAGCCGATCCAAGATGGCGATTACCTGCTGCTGGAACAGGTGTCGCCCACCCGTGCCGGCTCCATTACCGGCGATATTATGGCGATCGAACGTCAAGATGTTACCGGTGATAACCAGTATCTTTTGCGTAAAGTGCTAAAGACACCTGAGGGTGGCTATCTTCTTAGGGCGTTGAATTCGGCATACCCCGACCTGGAAGCCGATGACAGCATGCGCACATTCGCCCGACTCCGCGCTGTGATTGATCCGTTGGAGATGGCGGTTGGGCATCACTTTATGCGCCAGGATATTCCTTCGCTCTTTGGGCAGCGTTTCAACCCAGGTAACTGGCAAAGCGGTCATGTGGTGCTGAACGAAAGCAACAGTCATATTCTGCTAGTCACGTTAAATAAGCAGGGCAAGGCGAAGGATCATCGTTACCTGGACTACTTCATCGATAGTGGACATTTTCATTGGCAGAGCCAAAATGCGACTACGCCGGAGAGCAAGAAAGGCCGGGAGTTGATTGAACATCGTCAGCGCGGCATCGGCATACACCTTTTTGTCCGCGTCAATAAGCTGGAGGGAGGGACCGCCGCTCCCTTCCGCTACTACGGCAAGGTTCACTATCTTCGTCATGAGGGCAGCAAGCCGATGAGCGTGGTATGGGAGCTTGAGGCGCGGTGAATTGTAAGATTTTGAAATTAAATAGGGAATACGGGGTGATGAACGATAGGGCAATATTATGGCAGGCTCTATGATGGCTAATCATCGTTATTGCTAAACTTGCAGGTACTGCTTTATTAGTTCAACACATAAAGAAAAGACGGTGGCTTGAATGAAGGCGAAGCCAGCTAACTGCTCTTAAGTATTGCTTATTAATTTATAATTGAATTCGAACTCGCAAAGACGTCAACGCCGCAGCCACCGCTTAATTCCCCCGCTTTTTAATATCCGATTCTGGGGCCAGCCTGTAGTTTTGACGGGCTTCATCAGTCGTTGGCAAACAGATTTGCAGGGCGGAAAGGGTGTGCGCCTTCCACAACAGGGACTGCCGAGCGCTCGGTCAGGGTTCGCAGGAGTTTGCGGCGATAAGGGCATGAATCGGTCACGCAGCTGGCAACATGTACCCGGGTCGGTTGCTCAGCCATAGGTTTGTTCCAGAGGTGCATCTGTACCATGCGCTGTCCCATTGCCACACCAGGACAGTCACCGCAATGCATGACGCCAGTTAGTTCGGCATCGCGGTCGTGATAGGCTGCAAAGGCTCCAATTCGACGGTTGAATGCCACCATGCAGCGAGAGCAGCCAATACAGGCTTCATCCATCACTTTTTTGCATCCAACGATCAGAATTTTTTCCATTGCTTTTACCTCTCTGTAGGGCTGGAGGATTATACAAGCTTTGATTATTAGAGATCACTAAATTGCATGGTTTTTGAGGTGAAACTGTAGCTGTTTATAATTTATCTAGTTGTATTAATTGATAAAATTTGCGCTTTTGGAGCGTGGCAACAACAGAATCTGCTGGGGAACTAATACGGTCTGCTAACTATAAATCAACGACTTATCCAGTAACCGTCGTTATGTTGCTTGTTGTTTTTCTTGATTTCGATCACGTTTTTGATAATTATTCACCGGGTTGCGAGTAGGGGGCTATTTCTGCCACGTGGATCGTCATATTTAGGTGGGTAAAGTAGAGAAAGGGCAGTAACCCGGCATTGTGTCATGTGTATCAATTCGCGCCTATGCATCCGTACCTTCGGGTGGTTAAAGCGCACCGAACTACATTATTTACGAAAGGAATCGAAAGTGGGTATGACATCTAATTTGTTTGCACCGTTTGTTGTTGCCGGTAGTGTGTTGCTTAGCGCATGTGGTGGCAGCGGCGGAGGGGGCAACCCGTCTGCTGGCGCAGCCCAGGGTGTTCTGATGGACGCGGCGGTGGCGGGTATTGAATACCGCTCGGGTGAGCTGTCGGGTATTACCAACGATAAAGGCATCTTTCAGTTTCAGCCCGGTGCCGAGATCACCTTTTACATTGGCGATATAGTCATCGGAACCGCTGCCGCCTCCGCCATTGTAACGCCGGTTGACCTGGTTGCCGGTGCTCTCGATGAGGATGATCCTGCAGTAACCAATATATTACGTTTTCTTCAGACGCTGGATGACGATGCTAACCCCGATAATGGCATTCAGATTAACGCGATGGTGCGCCGTGCGGCGATTGGGGCGGCTATCGATTTCACCCTGCCAGAGCTGCAGTTTGAAGAAAATCTGCAGGTGCAAAACATGATCTCGGATCTGACATTGGCGACGACGGCGGGACAGAGAATGCTGGTCGGAGCCAGTCAGGCGCGTGAGCATTTTCGCTTGACGCTCACGCAGATGCATTTGTCGGGTAATCTGCCCTCTGGTATCGGTGAGCGCCTGAGCGAAGAGGAGATGATCGCCCGGGGTGCGGATGTTGGTGAAGGTCTGTGGCAGATGGCAAGTAACGTCGATGCTACGATCTCAATGAGTGGCAGTCAGTTGCGCTCCAAAGGCGGTGTGGTGCTGTTACAGACTACGGTAAATGGCAGCCCCGGCATCACATATCAAGATGATTGTGACCTCTACGGCGCGCTAGAAGTGAACGAGGCCGACGACACGGACGATACGGATCTTGGCGCTTCACTGTTTTGCCCTAATGGTCGGTCAGAGACCGCTTATTACCTGTTAGCTGCAAATCACTACCGGGTTGAACTGATCTGCGATGAGAAACCTCTGGCTGGATTGAGTATGCGTAAGTTGTCAGATGAACCGGTGTTTAACAACGGTGCCTTTAGCTTCAATAGCGGCAATAACCCAAGCCTTGACAGCCATAGCGGTGTCTGCGGCGCGGTGAGTCATTTTAATAACACTTATTCCGACAGTGTATCGCGGGAAACGAGTGAAGAAACCACGGTACGGGTCGTCGCACCCTATCAGGGCGGTGATCGTATTGAACTGGAGATGACTTTTGCTACCGACACCCTGACACCCGGTACTTACGTGGTTGGTAACGAACAAGGGGTAGGCATCAGGCTGTCCTCACCGGTATTCAGCACGACTAGTTTTTCGCAAGAACTTGATGTGAAGAGTGGTAGCGTGACTATTGAGTCGGTCAGTGCCGTCGCAGTAAAAGGACGTTACACTCTCACAATTAATGAGCTGTTTAACAATCAAGATCTGGTCACTGGATCCTTTGCGATCAACCTCGAGTGAGTCACTGAAACTCGGTTGTTACAGGGCGCTGGCTAGCGTCTTGTCCATAAGTCAGCATGTTATGTATGCCTCTTCATTCAGAGGCGCTCTCTGAGGCGGGTTGAGCCAGCTTAGCAGTTGGACAACCCGTCGAGGCAAGCCCCGCACTAAGATTCCACAGGTTGCGCTGTCAACGTGTTCCCCGATGAGTCATTTTGTATCCTATCAATTGAGGCCTGCATCGAGACAACGTAGTAGGCTTGTCTAACGCACGCGACAATGTCCCGCAGGCTGCAGAGTGAGCCGAACAACGACTACCGTGAATGGCTGTCAAAATAATTAGGGGCTGTTCACTGCCGCGGAAAATCGTGTAATTGATTCTTTGGCTTTTTTAATGACACCAAATTCGTTTTTGTCAGGGTGTTTATAATTACCAATTATGCAAGCTGTCGACTGGTGCCAGCCACCTCTTAGCCGGCTGCATCGAGCCGGACCGGAGTGTTTTCGAGGAGGTTAAGATGAATCCCAGTGTGAAAATGGTAACGGCTCGCATCATCGAGCGTAGCCGGGACACCCGGGCTGATTATTTGTCGCGAATGGAATTGGCGCGCTCCAAGAAGCCTCACCGCTCGGAACTGTCATGCGGTAACCTGGCGCACGGATTTGCCGCCTGTGGTCAGCAGGACAAATCCGCACTGAAACTGATGAACAAGGCGAATATCGCTATCGTCTCGGCCTACAATGACATGCTATCAGCTCATCAGCCGTTGGAAGTCTTCCCCGCTCAAATTAAAAAAGCGGTGCAGGGTATGGGTTCGGTGGCGCAGTTTGCCGGCGGTGTGCCCGCCATGTGTGACGGTGTGACCCAGGGGCAGGATGGCATGGAGCTAAGCTTGTTCAGCCGCGATATTATCGCTATGTCTACGGCCGTGGCGCTTTCCCATAATATGTTTGATGGTGTGCTCTGTCTGGGGGTCTGCGACAAGATCGTACCGGGTTTGCTACTGGGTGCGCTGAGCTTCGGTCACCTTCCCACTGTTTTTGTCCCCGCCGGTCCTATGACCTCCGGCTTATCCAATTCTGAAAAGGCCCGTATCCGTCAGCTGTATGCTGAAGGCAAGGTCGATCGCGCGGCGCTGCTGGAGTGCGAATCTCAGTCCTACCACGGGCCGGGCACCTGTACGTTCTACGGTACCGCCAACAGTAATCAGATGCTAATGGAAGTGATGGGGCTGCATCTGCCCGGCGCCTCGTTTGTGAATCCCAACACGCCCTTGCGGGATGCATTAACCCGGGCCGCTGCCGAGCAGGTATGCCGGATCACCGAGCAGGGTGACTACCGTCCGCTGGCTTGGGTGATTGATGAGAAGGCCATCGTCAACGGTATCGTGGCATTGCTGGCGACCGGGGGGTCCACTAACCATACCATGCACATTGTTGCCATCGCCC
>JBFGYY010000179.1:0-6269 GCA_041587095.1 Motiliproteus sp.
CTTTCAATCGTTCGGTCAAAATTGGCAAGCATTCGGTGTATCGAACCCCGGAAACCTACCTGAAACTGACCGATATTATCGTCACGCGTCTGGAGCAGACAGAAGGCCTGGCCAATAAACGCCTGGAGCTGAAGGCTGCAGCGGTGCTGGATGAAGTGCGCGGATTGTATAAGGGCGACTCGCAGGTTCAGATGCAGTCCCGGCTTATGGATCGTAAGGTGCATCTCGCTCAGGGCCATGAGTCTGAGGCGGAGCGCGCGTTGCTGAGAGCCTATGACCTGTGCAAGGGCGATCAGCAGGGTTTTATTCCCGGAGCGCTGAAAGAGGAGCTAATTACTGCGCTGGAAGCGTCCAACCGTCAAGACATGGCGGATAAGCTGGTGGCGGGTATGCAGCAGGAAGAATCCAACTTCAACACGCAGGCGATCGTATTCTACGAGCAGGGCAATTTGGCGAAGGCGCTGGGGTTGTTGAAGCAAGCGGTGACAGACAAGCCGCGTAGCTACGCGATTAACCTCAACCTGGTGCAGGTTGGCCTGCACCTGATGACGAAGGAAGGTGTCGACATGTCGCTGCTGGAACAGGTTAAAAACAGTCTGAACCGGGTGGAGGGGCTGCCCGAAAATGATCGGCGTTTTGCCATGTATACCAATCTGAAGAAAAAGTATTTCGCAATGCAGCGCAAAGCGGATCAGCAACATGACTGATCGCACGTCTGTTTCATTGGGCGAATGGCTGTTGTTCACTGCCGCCAGCCTGCAGCGCGTTAGCCGTATCGATGGGTAGTCGAATTGATGAATAGTCGTATTAATGGATAGTCGTATCGATGGATAGCCGTATTAATGAATAGTCGTATTAATGAATAGTACGGATAAAACGTCCGTGGATTTTTCCATGCTGCTGGCAGCATCAGTGCATGATATGAAAAACAGTATCGGGCTGATGACGCATCTTATCGATGAGCTCTGCGACCATTCGGCAGGCGAGCCGGACAGTGCCGGCCAGCTGCGTTTTGAGTCTGCGCGGCTGAACGGGTATCTGGTTCAGTTAATGGCGCTGTATCGTCTCGAAAATCAGCAATATAATGCGCATCTGACAGAAATTTATCTGGATGAGTTTATCGAGGATCTGGCCTTGATAAATCAACCCGTTTTGTCTGCCCGTGGCATTACTATTGAGCAGGATGTCGTAGCGGAATTATGCTGGACGTTCGACGGATCGCTGGTGACCGGGGCGTTGAGCAGTATAGTCACGAATCTGATTCGTTATGTTGATGGCCGGTTGCAGGCGTGCGCCAGTCGTGTCCGGCTCAGCGCAAAGCAGGAAGGCGCTTATCTGGTCTTGCGTGTCGAAGATAATGGCAGCGGGTTTTCGCCTTCCATGCTAGGGACATTGCAGTGTGCGGACATGGGCGTAGATTTCATTCGTGGCAGCACGGGGTTCGGCCTGTTTTTCGCGGGGCAGGTTGCCCGGCAGCATTGCCGCGATGGCCGCTACGGAAAAATAAAACTCAGCAACGGCGGCGCTTTGGGTGGCGGAGTGTTTGAGCTGTTTCTACCTTAAGTTGGCAGCGCATTATCCGGTCGTGCTGTCCAAGCTAACAATGCCGCCGCAATGCACATCCGGATACCGGATAACGTCGCCCAATTGGCCAAACCGCCGGCAGGGCGGGTAAACCAGCAGGTTCGCCAACCCTGACTGCCTGTGCATCAAGTCTTGATCCAGCACCGGGTGATAATGCCAGGCATCAACTAATAAGTAACACGTGGTACTAACAAAGAGAGTCGTAGGAATATATGTCTGGTAGCGTTGCAATTGATGAAGGGATCGAGCGGCTTTCGCTGAAAGAGTACAGCGAGCGTGCTTATCTCGACTACTCCATGTATGTCATTCTCGATCGCGCTTTGCCCCATATCGGGGATGGCCTGAAACCGGTACAGCGCCGGATTGTCTATGCGATGTCCGAGCTTGGCTTAAAGGCTGGTGCCAAATACAAAAAATCGGCCCGCACCGTGGGTGATGTACTGGGTAAGTTTCATCCGCATGGCGACAGTGCCTGCTATGAAGCCATGGTGTTAATGGCTCAGCCGTTCTCCTACCGTTATCCGTTGATCGACGGGCAGGGCAACTGGGGCTCGCCGGATGATCCCAAGTCGTTCGCGGCGATGCGATATACCGAGTCCAGGCTGACCGCCTATGCGCAGACGCTATTGGGTGAACTGGGGCAAGGGACCGTCGACTGGGGGCCGAATTTTGACGGCACTCTGGATGAGCCCTTGCTGTTACCGGCTCGGGTGCCGAATGTGCTGCTGAACGGTTCGACCGGTATCGCGGTAGGCATGGCAACAGATATTCCGCCGCATAATCTGCGTGAAGTGGTTGGAGCCTGTCTGCGTTTGCTGGATGCGCCCAAGACCGATCTTGATGAACTTTGTGAGCTGATGCCCGGCCCCGACTACCCGACCGAAGCCGAGATCATCACCCCGCGTGATGAGTTGCGGCGTCTGTACCGTACCGGGCGTGGTTCGGTCCGAATGCGGGCGGTTTATAGTCGTGATAACGGCGATATCGTGATAACGGCGTTACCGCATCAGGTGTCCGGCGCGAAGATTCTTGAGCAGATAGCCCAGCAGATGCAGGCGAAGAAACTGCCGATGGTTAGTGATCTGCGCGACGAATCGGATCATGAAAACCCGACCCGGCTGGTGATCGTGCCGCGCTCCAATCGCATCGATACCGAGCAGCTGATGGCCCACCTGTTTGCCAGTACCGATCTGGAACGTTCCTACCGGGTTAACTTCAATATGATCGGGTTGGATGGCCGGCCACAGGTTAAGAATCTGCGTGACATTCTGGTTGAGTGGTTGCAGTTCCGCACCCAGACCGTGACACGGCGACTGGAATTCCGTCTGGGTAAGGTTGTTGATCGGTTGCACATTCTGGACGGTCTGCTGGTTGCCTTCCTGAATATCGACGAAGTTATTGAGATTATCCGCCAGGAAGACAAGCCCAAGCCGGTGCTGATGGCACGGTTTAATATCAGCGATGCCCAGGCCGAAGCGATTCTGGAATTAAAGCTGCGCCATCTGGCCAAGCTCGAAGAGATGAAAATCCGCGGCGAACAGGAGGAGCTTAACGAGGAGCGTAAGCGTCTTGAAGGGATACTGGGCTCGCCGGCCAAGATGCGCAGCTTAATTCGCAAGGAGCTGAAAGAGGATGCCCAGGCGCATGGTGATGATCGGCGCTCGCCGATTGTGGTGCGGGGGGAGGCGCGCGCCCTCAGTGAGCTGGATCTGCTGGGCTCGGATCCGGTGACGGTGGTGCTGTCTAATCAGGGCTGGGTCCGTGCCGCGAAAGGGCACGATGTCGATCCGGCTGCGCTGAGCTATAAATCGGGGGATGGCTTTAAGCTTGCGGCTTGCGGTCGGACGAATCAGGCATCCGTCTTTATCGATTCAACGGGGCGCGCCTATGCGTTGCCGACGCACACACTGCCGTCGGCGCGAGGGCAGGGCGAGCCCCTCAGTGGCCGTTTGAGCTTGCCCAGCGGGGTAAGTGTGGATGCATTGCTGGTCGGTAAAGAGCAGGAGCAGTATCTGCTGGCATCCGATGCCGGTTATGGTTTCCTGTGCCGCATGGAAGATCTGCAAGGTAAGAACAAGGCGGGTAAGGCGGTGTTAAGTTTGCCGAAAAACAGCCAGATTATGTCGCCACAGCGCGTTGTCAGCCCCGAGTCGGATCTGTTGGCTGCGGTAACCAGTGAAGGGCGTTTGCTGGTGTTCCCTGTCGCGGATCTGCCCGCACTGGCGCGCGGAAAGGGCAATAAGATTATCAATATTCCCGGAGCGCGTGCTCAGAGTCGTGAGGAGCTGTTGGTCGGCATTCAGGTGCTGGCACCGAAAGACTCATTGGTTGTCCACGCCGGTAAACGTTTCCTGAAGATGAAGCCCAGCGATCTCGCGCATTATGCGGGCGAACGCGGGCGACGGGGCAGCAAGCTGCCACGGGGCTTTCAGCGTGTTGACCGTCTGGATCGTGAGACCGCAGGGGCTGTTGTGGATACCCCTGAGGCGGATGCGTGATCGGCTAACATTGTCGTAATCAAAAACTGTCGTAATCAAGAATTGTCGTGATCAAAAATTGCCGTAATCACAAATTGTCGTTATCAAAATAGCGCTTGGATCGGATTCTGATGCCAAGCTGACAGGTCAGGGTACGGCCGAATCGATATCGGCGCTCTGTCTGCAGAGGAGGGTAGGAATGGCTAAGGTAATCAGAATTCACCAGCATGGTGGCCCCGAAGCGTTGCAGCTCGACGAGATGAGCGTTGGTGAACCAGGGCCCGGCGAAGTTCGTCTGCGCCAGACGGCGATAGGGCTGAATTATATCGATGTTTATTTTCGAACCGGGCTCTATCCCTGTGAATTGCCCGCGGTACTGGGCATGGAAGCGGCGGGCGTGGTCGAAGCACTGGGGGCTGGTGTTGACGGCCTGAAAATTGGTGATCGGGTGGCCTACCCGATGACATTGGGGGCTTATGCCGAGCAGCGGGTGATTAGCGCTGAGCGTTTGGTTGCTTTGCCCGACAGTATCAGCGATCAGCAGGCCGCAGGCATGATGCTCAAAGGTCTGACCGCGCAGTATCTGCTGCGACGCACTTATAAGGTGCAGCCCGGCGATACCATTCTGGTTTATGCGGCTGCCGGCGGCGTCGGATCTATCCTTTGTCAGTGGGCGAAGGCGCTCGGTGCGACCATTATCGGTTGTGTTGGCTCCGAAGCGAAGGCCGTATTGGCGAGAGAGAATGGTTGCGAGCATACGATCTTGTACAACAGCGAGAATATCCCGGAGCGGGTGCGGCAGATTACCGGCGGTGAGGGTGTGGCTGTGGTCTATGACTCAATAGGAGATGCCACCTTTGAAGATTCGCTCAACTGCCTGCGTCCCTTCGGAACCATGGTCTCTTATGGCAACGCAACCGGTGCCGTCTCGCCGTTTAATATCGGTCTGTTAGCTGCTAAGGGGTCTTTGTTTCTGACCCGGCCGACTCTGGCAACGCATACCGCGACGCCGGCGTTGTTGCAGGATGGCGCGCGCGAGCTGTTTGATATCGTCGGTAGCGGCAAGGTCTCCATCGCGGTCAATCAGGTTCACTCGCTGGCCGATGTCTCTGCGGCCCATGCGGAACTCGAAGCCCGTGCCACCACCGGCTCGACGATACTCGTGCCCTGAGTCGCATCACACAGCAGCGGTCTCTGCTTATACTGAGGCCGCAGCTCTCCACGTTCCGGGCGACGTCGACTTACAGACTACCGGCGGGCGTTACAGGTGATTTAGCAGGTGCACTGACTGCCGGTCGATCAACTGCTGGAATGCCGGGCAGAGTCGGCTGATAACCAGAACATTACCTTCATCGTGGCGAAGTTCGCCGCCATCGAGTACCCGATCAAACAGGCCGGCTGTCCTCAGCAGGCTGTCTGTGCTGATCAGGTCATTGCATTGCACGCGCTTACTCAGGTCGGCGGCCAGCAGTTGCAGCAGTTCGGTGTCTTCATAATCGGCGCTGCTGATCGCCATCTGCAGATTGAGTAACGGTTGCATGTGGCGAATCCGGCGCTGGTTCAGTCCCCGGTAGAGGCCGTTAAAGAGCTGAGCAGCGCAGAGTGCGTTGATGCCATGGGCTTCATCGGCGTCAATAGGGTTGAATTGCAGACACCAGTTGCCGCGACTGTCATCGCTTAATTGCCCGTTGTAAAGCTCACCGACCCGCTGTAACGCTTTTCTGTAGGGGGTTAACAGCGTGCGGCGCTCCTCGGCGTTTAACGCTTCGCCGCATACAGTGACATGATCAACATAAAGCAGATAATGGTTGCGTCGGTCAGCCGGAGCGGCCGGGTCCCGGGTTTGCGGTAGCGATTCGGACCCGACTGCCGGTCTCTGTTCATCGTTGCTGGTGTCAGTTTGCGCGGGCTCATTCTGATATGTAGGCTCGTCAGTGAGCGGCGGAAGATCCCCGGAAAATGGCGCTGCATCCCGAGTGTCCGGTGCATCAAAGGCAGGTTCAAGCTCTGGAATCACCGGGTCGATATCGGAGTGTGGTTCGGCGGGGGGCTCTTGGCCGGTTGGTGTTGGTTGCTGAAGCGGTGCGGCTGATTCGGTATCGCCGACGCCGCTGGTCAGTGCGGAGCCATCCTGAGCGGCAGTTTCCGCTGTTTCCGCTGCCGGTTGCCGGAGCGCGAAACGATCATTCAGTAACCGGTTTATCTCGC
>JBFGYY010000180.1:0-6197 GCA_041587095.1 Motiliproteus sp.
GAAGTTGAAGAAGCCGTCAAAAAAGCGACCAGTAAAGTCGCTGCTTAATTCCCCGCGTTTTAAGAAAAAACCCGCCGGCTTTGTGCCTGCGGGTTTTTTTGTCCGTAGCTTTTTTGCTGCTGTACTGTCCCCTCCCCCCTCAGGTTTTGGCCCTTTGCGTTTTCGGAAGGGTGATTCATATGTTTTCTCATCGTTTCATGCTGTTTTGCACGCTGTAAAAGGCATCGGATGCAAGAAATCATGCCTTTCGCTGTTAGATGCATCCTATGTTGCGATGCAGCAAAAATTCTGTTGACAGCAATAAACAACGTGCCTATATTGATATTACCGATTGTTGCGGTGCACAATTTTATAAAGGGAGCATGTCATGTACGAAAAATTCTTAGAAGATATGAAGGCGCAGATGAAACCTGTAATGGAACTAGCCGAAACCAACAAAGCGACAATGGAAAAACTGGCCAACTTGCAAAAAGATGCCATGACCGAGGTGACCAATGCCAGTGTTGAGCAACTGAAATCGCTGTCTGCCTGCAAAGACCCTAAAGCGGCTATGGAACTTCAGGTTAATTTTTATAAAGCACTGGAAGCCAAAATGGCAGACTCTGCTGAGAAGAGCATCGCCGTTATGAGCGAAGCAAAGCATGTTTTTTCTAACACGATCGAAAGCGCTGCAAAAAAGGCTGCCGCAGATGTTGAATTGGCGGTTAAAAAGGCATCGGGTCAATAATCCCCGGCCAAGTAAGCTGAAAAGCCGGCAGATGGATCTGCCGGCTTTTGTGGTTATAAAGAACGTGTTTTTTGAGGCGCCACGTCTGGTCTGCCTGTAACAACCTAAGGTTGGTTAAGGGCTTGTTGACAGGTTTTTCGTGTATCGCTAACATTCATTTTTTTGATGCAGCGCACAATGCGGGGGAGTGACAATGTTCCATAATTTTTTTGAAAGTATGAATGTTCAGATGAAGCCCGTCCTGGACCTTGCGGAAGCGAATAAGGCGGCTTTGGAAAAACTGGCTAACCTGCAAAAAGAAACGGTGGCTAATGTGCTGAATGCTAGCTTGGAGCAGTGCAAATCGCTGTCAAAATGCAAGGATCCGCAGGAAGTAATGGATCTGCAAGTGCGTTTTTATAAGTCATTAGATGCCAAAGTAACGGATACCGCAGAGAAGAGCTTCGCGACACTGACAGGGGCTAAAGATGCTTTTTCTGCAACGGTTGAGAAATCGGCCAAGAATATTTCTGGTCAATAACCTGTTAACTGCTCGAAAGTGCGCCTTTGTTGATTGACGGCACAGGCGCCGCAAGTTCTGATACTCCCGCCTGCTTTTTTTCGTATTCGCATCAAATGCAGCCTGGCAATATATCGCTGGTATTGCGTGTCTTTTGTTCAAATTGAAAGATAAAGGGTAAAATGCAGATCCGTTGGCCAACAGGATCGCAGAGGTGAGTAATCCGCTTATTATCCCTATTCTGAAGATCCTGCAGGATCATCCCGAGGGTATGAGTGAGTATCAATTGCTACAGTACTTACGCGCCGAAGGGCTGGTGCTGACGCAAGCTGATGATGATGCGGACCTCGCGTTGTACCGGCAACACTTCCTGACGATGAATGCGTTGTACTGCCTGCGAAATGACCTGGTTGCCGAAGGCTATTCACTGTCAATTTCTGCTCTGAAGATAACCTTGAGCAAGGTTATTACGTGCCCCTCGGCCCCGTTGCCTGCTTTGCCCGAAGATGATGCGTTGTCCCGTTATTATCTGGACGAGGCTGAGCTTGATAACATGAGCGGCGAAGGGGTCAGAGCGCTCTTGGCGCAGTTCTGGGAGCGCTTTGTTGCCGATGATCGCCGTCAGGTGGCGCTCGAACGCCTGTGTCTGCTTGATGGTTGCGATTGGGCAGAGGTAAAACAGGCCTATCGTAAGCAGGCTTTTCGATGTCATCCTGATCGTGGGGGTTGCGCCGATGAGTTTGCGGGAGTTCGGGAAGCGTATGAAATTCTGCGCCAGCTATACGGGGTCAATTAGCCAGTTGCGGGAACAGATTAAGCGCCAGGCAACGGTCAGCGTCAACAGGGGTTTAAGTGCCAAATAAAAAGTGGATTTAGGACTATTTCCTATAGGTTCACCCTACCGATATGTTGATAATGTTTTCCGAGCGCGGGGGAGTAGATGGAACTCACCACTATCAGGATGATGGCGAGTCCCGTAGCTCACCAAATTTAAAAGGCCGGACAGCTGCAAACAGCGTCCGGCCTTTGTCATTGTGATTGCGAATTTTTCGAGGACGACTAGTTTTCGTTTTCAAACTCGATGAATTTGTCAGAGTAGAGGCGGGATAACTGCGTTTTGGTTTTAATCCCCCCCTGTCCCGGCTGCATCAACTGCTCGGCAATAAACAACAGCGTTTTTTGTGATGCTTCTGTCTGCTGTTTCTGCTTTGCCCTTGCAACGTCAGCCTGAACTTCACACAGCATGGTGTTTAAACGGTTGCTGTCATTTTCCTGTGTTTCCAGCTCTGCGACACATTCGAAATAGCGTTTGTCGTACGCCGCGCTGCTTTGATTGAGCTGGCTGAGCAGGAGGGCGGTTTTTTCAGCGAAGAAAGTTGAGGCGATGGCCAGCGTATCATCGCTGCTGGCCATCTGAACGTAACTGTCAGAGTGGATCTGCAACTCTTCGACGTAGCGCTTGAGGCGGTCCCTATCCACGGTGGTGCCTTGCAACGCGTTTTGGATTCTGCGCATCAGGGTTAGCAACTTCAGCCGGGTATCGCTGTCTGCGGCTTTGAGCTTACGCTCGGCTTCGGATAAGGCCACTTTTAGTTCATGGATTTCCTGCTGAGCTGCCTGATATTCCGCTTCGTAAGACTGACCACATCCTGCCAGAAATAATAAAACAAAGCCGACTAAAGGGAAGGTTGCTTGGACTGATAATCTGCGGCAGATCATGCAGGGTCCTCGTTCCACAGTGGGTTTAACGCTACACTCCCTGCGCAGCGAATAAACTGATAGTAGCAGAAAAAGAAAAAACAGTTCCAATCTCAGTGGGTTGCGTTGAAAAAACCGATGAGGCCGTGATTCAGATCACCAGGTTTGCTTGGCAAACCAGGCGTCGGCCGCCGCTACAGTTTCTTCTACTTGATCGAAAGGCAGCATATGCTCAGCATCCGTGATCTCTATGAGCTCAAAGGGCTGGGTCGAGCGGCGTATCAATTCATGTGTGTAGGTCATACTGAAAACTGCGTCGTGGCTGCCGATGATCACAGCGCTGGGGATACCGAGAGACTTAGTCAGAATTGTGCTGCTGTGATTGTAGACACTGTGCAGCGTTTCAATGGGGTATTCCCAGACGAGGAGGGGATCCTGCTTAGCGAAGCGGCCCATAGGGTTATTCTGCAGCAGGCTATCCACATCGATAAAATAGCGAAAATCAATTTTTAACGCGGGCATAAACAATGAGGAGAAACTCAGCGATGACCAGCCGATCATATGCCAGATATCCGGTGGCATTTCGCTGAGAAACAGCGTGTGACAGAGAATTGCACGCACTCGAGAATCGGCTTCGGCCATGGCCAGAGCCAGTCGTCCGCCAATCGAGCAGCCAAAAATACCAATCTTGTCGTTAAACTCGGCTTGCAAATAGTCGATAACAAGGCCCAGGTCTTCTATGACATCCTTAACCTGATACAGGCCTCGTTCGCCCCCGGAATACCCATGCCCGCGCAGGTCTACGGAGATGATGTTGTAGCCCCGGGCCGAGAGTTTGGCTAATGATTCGCAATAAAGCTCACTGTAGGTGCCAATGCCGGGAATGAAAATCAGGCAGGGAGCCTGAGCCGAGGCCCGGTACAACTCACAATGCAGCGAGAGAGGTCCTAATTTGATCAGCTCGCGCCGGTTAAGGTACTGCGTGACGCCCAACGACTTGAAAAGGCGTTGGCGTACCTTAGGATCGTGTCCGTCGGGGAACGTTGATTGATTCATGGTCCTTCCTCACATCGAAAGGCAGCCGCTTACCTGTTACTGCGTCCAGTGAACATCCTGTTCGGGCGTGTTTCCTTTGTTTTGTGAACCGGCGAATGGTTCCAAGGACTGCAGGGTATCAAATCGTTTGACGTTATTTATCAACGACTGTTAGCAACGACGGGAAGTGGGAGCTGCAAAGAGTGAGATTTTATGCCCTACAGGCGCCGAAGACCAGTGATTCCCAATATCAGAGCAATCAGGCCGGTCGCTCTAGGCCCCGATGTCCGCTGGTTATTATGCGACAATTCGGATGAAATCGAAGTAATGATGGCGTGGATCGGGGTTGAATCAATTTTGGTGTTGTAATCAATTAGCGTTACCCTATGGACAGTGTGAATTTCAATGTCACGGTCAGTGCGCCTTGTTAATTTACACCAAGGGTTTGATTTTAACGGGTATGTAAATTTTCCGGGTGAGTTAAAAGGAGCGGTTAATGGCCAGTCGTGAGGAGTTACTGCCGGGTGTGCGGGTAAGAATTAATGCTATGACCCGTGAACTTGATCTGATCGGCATGACAGGCGTCGTCGATTATCAGACTACCGAAGACTACACGCGGGTGAAGCTGGATCAGTGTTGTGATTCAGGCGGGGTCTTGGTGGCACTGCCCAATGACCGTTACGATATTCTGGAGCAGCGTTGATCAATAATCGATTTTGATCGCTCCCGTTTGATGCTGCCTGATCCCTGGTCGGGGGTACCCTCCTGGCGCCAAAACCGATATGCTGGGTTTTCATTTATAAATTTTTAGCGGTAGACCGATGCAGATAGCAGACAATGTAGTAGCCAGTATTAATTACACCCTCAAAAATGCCAATGGAGAGGTGATTGATTCATCTGCTGGCGGCGAGCCTCTTAGCTATATTCAGGGAGTTGGCAATCTGATTCCCGGATTGGAAAAAGAGTTGGCCGGTAAGCAAGCAGGTGACTCTCTGCAGGTTACTGTTGCGCCTGAGGATGGTTACGGCCCGCTGCAGGATGCTTTGATTCAAACAGTTCCTAAAGAAGCATTTGATGGCGTTGAAGAAATCAGCGTCGGTATGCGCTTCCAGGCCCAAACAGCCGAGGGCGGAGTTTCTGTTGTCGTGACCGAGGTGTCTGGTGACCAGGTTACCGTTGATGGTAACCACCCACTGGCGGGTCAGGATCTGTTTTTTGATGTGGAAATCGTTGAGGTTCGTGCTGCTACCGAAGAAGAGCAGTCTCACGGACATGTGCATGGTGCCGGCGGTTGCGGTCACTAAGTTAGTCGTCGCCTGAGTTGGCTTTTTGCGTGCACGAAGGTGCGCGTTTAAGGGCCGCCGTGCTTAAAACCGTAAGATAAGCGCTTTTATCGCGTTAGTCTTGCGGTTTTTTATATCTCTACTTTATATGTATGGGTTCTGCCCGTGGTTTGGTGGCGCTCTGCGAGCAAGCACCTTGGTTACAAAACCAGGGCCATGCGAATCTCATCGAGGTACCTGCCTTCCAGTTTCATCGACATGGGCTCAACGCCTTCGATTCTGAAACCAAGTCCCCGGCACAGATGTAAAGCGGCAACCGCTTCGCCGGTTAGGGTTAAGGTCAGCTTTTCGATGCTTGTCAGTGTTCGGGCATGCAGCACTAACGCTTCGCAAAGCGCTTTACCCACCCCTTTTCTTCGAGACTTTGGTACAACGCTTAACCCCCAGATGTGAGCCTTGTGGCGACGCAAAGCACAGCCGTAGTGTGTCATGCCAACCAGGCCAAGAAAGTTATCCGGTGAAGGGGGGGCATCATCGCTGAAGGCACCGAAAACCACATTTAACTGCTTCGGATCGCTGTCAAGGTGGGACAGGTGGTCGGCAAGTTGATCCTGGGTTGAGGTGAAGCAGGCAGGGTTGTGATTATAGCAAGTGTTCTGCAGTTCCAGCATCGCGCCTGCATGGGCTGTTGTGAGCGGACGAACAGCAAAGGCTAAGGGCGTCATCTGTGTGCCTCGCGCTTGAAAGTTGTCAGAGAGATGAAGGCCCTCAATGCGGGGTGCTTATGCGGTGCAATGGATCTGCGCCGGGGCTTATAGGCAGGGCCACCGGATCTGTCGAGAAGCTGTAATGACGTAAGTTGCATCTTAACCTGCTTGTTATTTTAGTCAGGTACATCAGCAACAGTATCCCTTATGCGGGGTAGGGATGCACTCCCCATTTTGGTCGTATTCCC
>JBFGYY010000181.1:0-6189 GCA_041587095.1 Motiliproteus sp.
ATAGTCCACAGGGATGCCGACCTCCTGCAGAAGGTGGAGGTAAACAGTGTTGATGTGGTTGTCGATTTAGTTGCGGGGCAACAATGGCCGCAGTACCTGGAGGTGTTGCGACCTGGTGGGCGCTACGCCGTCTCAGGGGCTATCGGTGGGCCGCTTGTGGAACTGGATGTCCGAACCTTGTACCTTAAAGATCTGACCCTGCTTGGCTGCACCGTTCTGGACGCTAACGTGTTCGCTAATTTGGTTAAACGTATCGAGCGCGGTGATGTGTCACCGCTGGTTGCGCATTCTTTTGCGCTGGAAAACATCGTTGATGCCCAGAACATGTTTTTGAAAAAAAGGCATGTGGGAAAAATTGTGCTCAACAACGGGGTTGATCGCTTATAGGCATATCAAATGCACTTTGATATCGCGCTGGAGGCATCCTGCAGCGCGATCGCCTTATCAGCCGGAACCGGCCTGCTAAAGAGAAACCCCTGTACCATATCGCAGCCTTCCTTGGTGACAAACATCAGGTCGGTGTCGGTTTCAACGCCCTCGGCAATGACCTTGAGTCCCAGCGCGTGGGCCATGGTGATAATCGCTGACAGGATAATGCAGTTATTGTCTTCACCCAGGGCGCTGATAAAACTGCGGTCGATCTTGAGAATGTCGATAGGCAGATTTTTCAGATAACTCAGCGATGAATAACCGGTGCCAAAATCATCCAGCGCCACCTCGATCGCCATGGTGCGTAATTTTTGCAGATTTTCCAGTACCTGGTTTTCACCCTGGATAATCGCTGTCTCGGTGAGTTCGATATAGATGTCCCGGCCTGTTAAACCGTGTTTTAGCAAGTCGTTGCTGATCTCCTGAACTATATCGGGCCTGCACAGTTGTACCACGGAGAGATTGATACCCATGCGGAGCTGCGTATGGCCCTGTTCATGCCATTCTTTCAGCTGGCGGCACGCCTCATTCATGACCCAGGCCCCGATCGGCACGATAAGACCGTTCTCCTCGGCAATGTGGATAAAACGATCCGGTGCGACGGGGCCCAGCCGTTCATCGCTCCAGCGGATTAGTGCTTCATAGGAGCTGACACGGTGGGACAAAGAGTCAACGATGGGTTGGTAATAGAGCGTGAAATTGCATGCCTCGACGGCGTGGTGCAAGCGTTGCTCGATCTTCGCACGCTCTTTGTTCTGTTCACCGATACTTTGTGAGAAAAAATGGTAGCGGTTTTTACCGCTCTTTTTCGCCTGATACATCGCCACGTCAGCATTCGTAATAAGCTCTTCGGCGCCGTTGGCGTCATCAGGCATGATCGCGATACCGATACTGCAGCCGACATAAATCTGGTGCTTATCAATCGTCACGGGCTGGCTGAACGCGCCAATGATCCGTTCTGCTACCTGAGCGGCCTGAAGGGAGTTTTCGAGATGCGGCAGTAACACGGTGAACTCATCGCCGCCAAGCCGTGAGAAGTTGGCGCTCAGATCGTCAATATCGATGCGACCCATCAGGTCGGACGCCCGGGTATTTTGCATCAGCCGCTCGGCGACGTTACTTAGCAGACGGTCGCCAACGGGGTGCCCCATGGTGTCATTTACATGCTTAAAGTTGTCCAGATCTAGGAACAGCAGTCCGAGTAGTTTCTGTTCGCGCTGGCTGTTTGCGATGGCCCGTTCGAGGTTGCGCCGAAACAGAACCCGGTTTGGCAGCCCGGTCAGGGAATCGATAAACGCCAGGTTACGAATGCGTTCATTCGATTCGAAAAGATCAATACTCATACGGTTGAAACTACGGCACAATTCGCCAATTTCGTCGTTGCCAACCTGTGTGACCTGTACGCGGTTCTGTCGTTTGCCCAGGTTGTTCAAGGCATGACTTAATAATCCGATGGGTTTGAGAATCTGGTGGTGGAGTAGGAACAGTAATAACGGGACGGCGATCAAAAGCGCGAGGCCAATGACGTACAGTACCAAGGCGCCAATTTGTCTGGCCGATTCCTGAATACGCGCCGCCGGTAGTAGCGTATGCAGATAAAGGTTGTTGCTGAGTTGCAGCGCGAAATGGACGCTTTGTGTCCCGGCTACGGATATTTGGTGCCAGGTAGCTGTTGTAAAGCTACCCGGCTCAAAATGCACGGTGCTAGCAGGCGCTGCAGATTGTTCGCCCTTTGGTATCACCGCAGCACCAAGCCGATCGGTTAGCATCACGCGGCCGGCTTCCCATGGCGGAGGGAGTTGGCCGTCAGCAATGCGTCCAGTCTGTTGCGTAATGCTGAGTATGCCGCGTAACCGGGGCTGCGAATTAAACGACTCGGTAACATTATTGCGTAAAAAAATGGCTTTAGAGACAAACAGGGCTGGCTGATTATTGTCCGGATTGATGCCGATAAAGGGTTCAGGGTTATCCAGTTGGTTGGTAGCGGCAATGAAAAAACCACTTTGCGACTCGTCTTCATGCCGGTTCACCAGCGCACGGCTAGTCATTCGTAATTCTTCGAACCCGTCAGGCAGCAGCAAGCGGATCTCATACAGATCCGGGTTGGCGGATTGATAACCGGCCATGTTGCGTAACATCGGGCGCTGCATCAAGGCGTAACGGTCCTCTTCATCTTCAGTTAGCAGGTACTCTTTCAGCAAGCTGTCATTGGCCAGGCTCTCGAGTATCAGGCGGGCATCACGGATACGATTATTGAAATCGTCGGCCAGATTGGCCACATGGTTTTCCACCTGTATCTGACTTTGTTGTTCACTTTTTTGCCAGAGTCCCAAGTAGGCCAGCACGCCTACGGCCAGGAGGGGCAGGGCGATTAGCGGTATGACCATGAGGGTGATTTTTGTGTGTAGCTTCATGGCTCAGTACAGAATTTGCGCGCTGATGGCGTTTCTGCGTTTCATCGCCCGGGCTGTAATGGGGGCGAAAAATTCAGATTTACTGATGACCTCTTTAGGGGGATAGATGGCTTGATTGTTCTTGAAATCGTCCGGTAACAACGCCTCAGCTGCTTGGTTAGGTGTGGCGTAATAAACATATTCGGCCATCTGTGCAGCAACTTCGGGTTCATTAATGAAGTTAAGAAATTTCTTGGCCAATTCCGGCGTCTGAGCTTTGGCTCCCAAGGCGAAATAGTCGACCCAGATATTCGTGCCTTCTTCAGGTACTACATAAACCAGATCATCATGGTGCTCCTGAACCATCAAGGCATCGCCACTGTAGGCGATTGAGGCGCGCAGATCTCCGGTGACAACCCCGGAGCGTTGATCAAGCACCAGGTATTGATAGGACTTTACATGGGGCTGCTGAGCTATCAGCAGCCTCTCAACCGCGTTCAGTTCGTGTTTGTTTTCACTGTTCAGGGAATAGCCCAACGATTTTAAGCCGAGTCCTACCAGATCTTGGCCGTCAGCAACCATGCCAATGTGACCTTGAAGATCCGGGGCGGGGTTGAACAGTTGGTGCCAGTGTGTGATTGGTTCCTTAACCAGATCGCTGCGGTAGATAATGCCGACTGTACCCCAGAAGTAAGGCACCGCATGAGTCTCGGCACTTTTGAAAGCGGTTCGTCAGGCAGGGTTCAGATGTTTCAGGTTGGGAATGGCTTGAGTGTCCAGCGGCGCGATCCAGCCCCGTTTGACGTAGAACGCCAGATCGATGCCGGAAGTCAGGATGAGATCGTAGCCGACGGCGTCATTGCTGAGGAGCATCTGGGTGCGCTGCTCGTCAGATTCGTAGTAAACCTCCCTGACCTTGGCGTTGTGACGGGTCTCAAATACCTCAATCAGGTCAGGGTCGATGTACTCTCCCCAGTTGAGGATGACCAGTTCATCGTTGGCGGCCGATGCATGTATGGCCTGAAAACCGAGAGTTATGGCCAGCGCCAGTGCGAGTAAATTAGCGTGGAAAGCGGGCATGCGGAGCTCCTTCGCGTGGTATCGAATCCTTTCCGCCTCCAGCGCGAACCAGAAGCCGCTGTGTAAAAGCTGAAAACGCTTTAGCAATAATAACGCATGTGGCCAGCTTTTGACGCTATTGACCGCATATTTCGCGTGGTAACGGGGTTGTCAGCGCGCAGCCAGCGCAGGATTACTACCAAGGCACTAGATAACCGCATCCCTAGGCGGATTGTTGAAATTGGCACTTAAACCAAAAATAGTACTCATCATCAGACCCGCGTGGTCGGTTGATGGGAGGTTGATCAGGTGCCGTCACGGATACCTAGGATTAACCCTCCCCGAGACTCTTATTCGAATAAGAACATCCTTCAAAGGAGATCATGATGAAAGATCATTTCGGCCTGAAAGGGTTAGCCGTCACCTCGCTGGTGGCTGCTATGGCCATGGCGGGCCCGGCGTCTGCCAAGGTGACCGACAAGGATATCCTCAATGATGCAATGACCACCGGTGACGTGGTCACAAACGGTATGGGCACACGAGGCCAGCGTTTCAGTTCATTGGCAAAGGTTAACGGAGATACCGTGACCGACCTGCGTCCGGTCTGGGGATTCTCGTTTGGTGGCGAGAAGCAGCGTGGTCAGGAGTCGCAGCCCATGGTCAAGGATGGGGTGATGTACGTCACCGGATCCTATTCCCGGGTATTCGCGGTCGATATCAAAACCGGCGAGGAACTCTGGCAGTATGACGCCCGATTGCCTGAAAACATCATGCCTTGTTGTGATGTTATCAACCGGGGCGTGGCGCTGTATGACGACCTGGTCATCTTCGGCACATTGGATGCCAAGCTGGTGGCACTGAATAAAGATACCGGTAAAACGGTCTGGAAAAAGAAAGTTGCTGATTACAAAGCCGGTTACTCCATCTCGGCGGCCCCGATCGTTGTAAAAGGCAAGGTGATCACCGGCGTTTCTGGCGGGGAGTTCGGTATTGTGGGTAAGGTTGATGCCTACGATGCCAAGAGCGGCAAATTGCTCTGGACGCGTCCGACGGTCGAAGGCCATATGGGCTACCTGAACGGTAAAGAGAACGGTATTACCGGCGGGGAAGCCGGAAAAACCTGGCCTGGTGATCTGTGGAAGTCGGGCGGCGCAGCCACCTGGCTGGGCGGCACCTACGACCCGGATACCGATCTGCTGTTCTTTGGCACCGGTAACCCGGCCCCCTGGAATTCGCATCTGCGTCCGGGTGACAACCTCTACAGCTCTTCTCGACTGGCGATTAATCCGGATACCGGCAAGATCGTCTGGCACTTTCAGACGACACCCCACGATGGTTGGGACTACGACGGGGTTAACGAACTGATCTCCTTCGACTACAAGGAGGGTGGAAAAACCATCAAGGCTGCGGCAACCGCGGACCGGAACGGCTTCTTCTACGTTCTGAACCGCACCAATGGTGATTTTATCCGGGGCTTCCCCTTCGTGGATAAAATCTCCTGGGCAAAGGGGCTGGATAGCAAAGGTCGGCCGATTTATAACGAAGATTTCCGCCCAGGCAATCCTGCCAGCAGCAGTGATGGCAAACAGGGCAGTACGGTTGTCGCCGCTCCCGCGTTCCTGGGTGGCAAGAACTGGATGCCTATGGCTTACTCCAAGGATACCGGGTACTTCTATGTGCCATCCAACGAGTGGGAAATGGATATCTGGAACGAGCCTACCGCCTATAAAAAAGGTGCCGCTTATCTGGGTGCGGGCTTTACCATCAAACCGATCAACGAAGAATATATCGGTGTGTTGAAGGCGATCGATCCGAAAACCGGTAAGGAAGTCTGGCGCTATAAGAACAATGCCCCATTGTGGGGTGGTGTTCTGGCCACGGCGGGCGGATTGGTATTTACCGGTAACCCGGAAGGTTACCTGATGGCGTTCGATGCCAAGACAGGTGAGATGAAGTACCGCTTCAATACCGGTTCCGGCATCGTTGGCTCGCCCATTACCTGGGAACAGGATGGCGAACAGTATCTGGCCGTTTTATCCGGCTGGGGTGGCGCGGTACCACTTTGGGGTGGCGAAGTCGCCAAGCGGGTTAAAGACCTGAACCAGGGTGGTATGATCTGGACATTCAAACTCCCGTCTGATCGGGAAGTTGCCCAGAAGTAAGTCTAACCGACGCAACGCATAGGGCCCCTACCGGTATCGGAGGGGCCTTTTTTGTAGCGGCTCGCCGGGTTGTTATTGGCGGCGTTGTTGATGCGGCTGATGGAGCTCGGTCTTGCAGCGCTCACCCGGCATAAGCCAGAAATCAG
>JBFGYY010000182.1:0-6180 GCA_041587095.1 Motiliproteus sp.
ATTTCGATGCCGAACAGGTGCTGGGACTCCTCGGTCAGGATGTGGAGCTGCGCGGCTGGATAGTCGCCCGCACGCTGAGCGCCAAACAGCGCAAGCGCGGCTTTAAACCCTTTATGCTCACCTTGCAGCACCCCGATGCGCTAAGCCCTCGCGACTGACGATGGCAAGCGCTGCAAAAACGCCCTTTCTCCTGATAAAACCCGGCAAATGCCAGCCAACAGCAACTATCATCCTGCAAATCGTGCCAGCGCAAGATTGAAAGCCTCTGATTAACAAGTAAAAAGTGACAAAGGTCAGACCAACTTGAGAGAAATCATACTTTCGTATATGATGTGCGCCCCACTGTTATCTCCTGTACGGACTATGGAATACTTGCTATGAGCGACAGCCTGCTTAACAAACGCGCCCTGGACTATCATCAATTCCCTAAACCCGGGAAAATCAGCATTGAGCTGAGCAAGCCCGCCGAAACCGCCGATGATCTGAGCCTGGCCTATAGCCCCGGCGTTGCAGAACCTGTGCGCGCCATCGCAGAAAATCCCGAAGACGCCTACAAGTACACGAACAAGGGTAACCTGGTTGCCGTTATCTCCAACGGCTCAGCGATCCTGGGACTGGGTAACCTGGGCGCGCTGGCCAGCAAGCCGGTTATGGAAGGAAAGGCGCTGCTGTTCAAACGCTTTTCCGGTCTGGACTCCATCGACATCGAAGTTGAGAACGAGAGTCCGCAGGCTTTTATCGACACCGTCGCCCGTATCGCCTGCAGTTTCGGCGGCATCAATCTGGAAGATATCAAAGCACCGGAGTGCTTCCAGATCGAGCGCGAACTGATCGAACGCCTGCAGATCCCCGTATTCCATGATGACCAGCACGGCACCGCCATCGTCACCGTGGCAGGCCTGCTCAACGCCATCGAACTGGCAGGCAAGGATATCGAACAGGTAAAAGTCGTCTGCCTGGGTGCCGGCGCCGCCGCCACCGCCTGTCTGCGTCTGATGATCAGTGCGGGCATCCGTCGCCACAACATCATCGTGGTCGACCGTCGCGGTATCATCCATGATGGCCGGGGCGATCTGACTCCTGAAAAAGCCATGTTTGCCACTATCCATTGCGGTAAGCGCACCCTGGCCGATGCGATCGAAGGCGCTGACGTCTTCCTGGGACTGGCCGGAGCCAATCAGCTACCCGCCGAACTGCTCAAGACCATGGCGCCGAACCCTATCGTTTTCGCCTGTGCCAACCCGGACCCGGAAGTTCGCCCCGAAGCGGCCCACGCCATTCGCGACGATATCATCATGGCCACCGGCCGTTCCGACTACCCGAACCAGGTCAACAATGTCCTGTGCTTCCCGTATATCTTCCGCGGTGCCATGGACGTGCGCGCACGTCATATCACCCACGAAATGAAGATGGCTGCCGTTTACGCCATCGCCGAACTGGCCAAAGAGCCGGTGCCTCAGGCGGTGCTGGATGCTTACCCCAATATCGATAAACTCGAGTTCGGCAGCGATTACATCCTGCCCAAGCCCAACGACCCCCGCTTGCTGGGTAAAGTCGCCATGGCCGTCGCCGAAGCCGCCATCGAGATTGGCGTTGCCCGTCTGCCACTGCCGGCGCACTACCCGATCAAGGACGTAAAAGACCTCTGATCACGGCCCGTGCCTGCAAAGCAAAAAACCCGCAAACGCGGGTTTTTTTTGGTCCGAAACAAACAGCGCCCGGTCGGGACCGGGATTATGCGGCGCGTATCACAGGCGAGATAACCGGCAAACCCGGTCCTGCAATTCAGTCCTGGAAACGCAGTCCTGCAATTCAACCCTGCAAACCCAAGCCTTCAACTCAACCCTGCAAACCCAGTCCTTCAAACCCGGTCCTGCGTACCGATTAGCCCCGTGATGCGTCCAGCGCCTGGGTAATATCGGCCAGAATATCGTCGATATGCTCGATACCCACGGACAGACGCACCATATCTTCGCTAACACCCGCCGCTGCCAGCTCATCTCCTGCCAGCTGACGGTGCGTGGTACTCGCCGGATGACAGGCCAGCGATTTCGCGTCGCCGATATTCACCAAACGCGTTACCAGCTGCAGCGCATCGATAAAGCGCGTACCGGCTTCGATCCCGCCCTTGATCCCAAAGGTCAGGATGCCGGAGGGACGACCATCGACATATTTTTTCGCCAGCGCATAACCGGCATCGCCTTCCAGACCAGCGTAGTTGACCCAGGCAACCTGCTCATGCTCAGACAGGTATTTGGCAACAGCCAGGGCGTTGTCACAATGGCGCTCCATGCGTAACGGCAGTGTCTCAATCCCCTGCAGGATCATAAAGGCGTTAAACGGCGAGATAGCCGCACCGGTATTGCGCAGCGGTACCACCCGGCAGCGGCCGATAAAGGCAGCCGGCCCCAACGCCTCGGTGTACACCACGCCATGGTAGGAAGGATCAGGGGTGTTCAGGACCGCAAAACGCTCCTTATGATCGGCCCAGGGGAACTTGCCCGAATCGACCACAATACCGCCGATCGAACTGCCGTGACCGCCCATATACTTGGTTAGTGAGTGCACGACGATATCTGCACCGTGCTCGATGGGCCGCAGCAGGCAGGGGCTGGCGACGGTGTTATCCACAATCAACGGCACCCCATGGCTATGTGCCACCTCGGCCAGACGGGCAATATCCACAACATTGCCCAGCGGGTTGCCGATCGACTCGCAGAACACGGCCTTGGTCTTGTCGTCAATCAACGCCGACAGGGCATCGAAATCATCGTGGGGAGCCATGCGCACCTCAATTCCCTGCTTGGGAAAGGTGTGCGCGAACAGGTTATAGGTGCCGCCATACAGCTTGTTGATGCTGACGATATTGTCGCCCGCCTCGGCGATGGTCTGAATCGCGTAGGTGATGGCCGCCATCCCCGACGCCAGGGCCAGCCCGCCGATTCCGCCTTCCATCTCCGCAACCCGCTCTTCCAGAACGGCCGTGGTGGGGTTCATGATGCGGGTATAGATATTACCCTGGACCTTCAGGTCAAACAGATCGGCACCGTGCTGGGTGCTGTCAAAGGCGTAAGAGGTGGTCTGATAGATCGGCACCTGCACCGCTTTCGTGGTGGGATCAGGCTGATAGCCGCTGTGAATAGCAAGGGTTTCCAATTTCATCGCAGTTTCCCGGCATTTATTATGAGGCAACCCACTCGGATCATTCCTTTGGGGTAGCTCGCTAGCCTAGCGCATTTTCCTTCGTGTTATCATCCCCCTTCAGTCAAATACTCCGGCAGGCAGCAGCGATGGCGAAACAGAAAACGGCGTACGTATGTAATAACTGCGGCTCTGATTACAGTAAATGGCAAGGCCAGTGCAGCGACTGCAACGAATGGAACACCCTGGCAGAGTTTCGCATGGGCTCCGCGTCAACCGGCAAGAGCGGTGCCGGCAATGGCAACAGCCGTTATCAGGGCTATGCCGGCAGCGCCGGCCAGCAGACCCGCCTGCAGTCACTGGCCGACGTCGATCTGGCCGCCCTGCCGCGTTTTTCCACCTCGATCAGCGAACTGGATCGGGTACTGGGGGGCGGGCTAGTTCCCGGTTCATCGATCCTGATCGGTGGCAACCCCGGCGCGGGTAAGAGCACCCTGCTGCTGCAGACACTCTGCCATCTGGCCGATTCGATGCCGGCTCTGTATGTGACCGGCGAGGAATCGCTGCAACAGGTCGCCATGCGCGCCCAGCGCCTGGGCCTGCCCCGCGATAAGCTGCAGATGCTGTCGGAGACCGATGTCGAAACCATCGCCCGCATTGCCGAATCCCATCAACCCAAGGTGATGGTGGTGGATTCGATCCAGGTGATGCATATGGCGGATATCCAGTCCGCCCCCGGCAGTGTCTCGCAGGTGCGCGAATGCGCCGCCTACCTGACCCGCTTTGCCAAGCTGACCCATACGGTGATTTTTCTGGTCGGCCATGTCACCAAAGACGGCTCGCTGGCCGGCCCGAAAGTGCTGGAACACATGATCGATTGCTCCCTGCTGCTTGAAGGTGACAACGACAGCCGTTTTCGCACCCTGCGCGGGCAGAAAAACCGCTTCGGCGCCGTGAATGAACTCGGTGTGTTCGCCATGCTGGAAAACGGCCTGAAAGAAGTGCGCAACCCCAGCTCGATCTTCCTCAACCGCGCCGCCACGGTCAGTCCCGGCAGCTTGGTGATGGTGATCTGGGAAGGCACCCGCCCGCTGCTGGTTGAGATACAGGCACTGGTGGACATCAGCCAGTTATCCAACCCGCGCCGCATCGCCGTCGGTCTGGATCAGAACCGGCTGGCCATGTTGCTGGCGGTCCTGCACCGCCACGGCGGCCTGCATACCGCGGATCAGGATGTGTTCGTCAACGTGGTCGGTGGCATCAAGGTACTGGAAACCAGCGCCGATCTGGCCTTGCTGCTGGCGGCAGTCTCGAGCCTGCGCGACCGGGCCCTGCCGGAAGATCTGGTGGTGTTCGGAGAGGTGGGCTTGTCCGGCGAGATTCGCCCTGTGCCCAGTGGTCAGGAGCGGATAAGGGAAGCGGCAAAACACGGCTTTAAGCGCGCCATCGTGCCTAAAGCCAACGCCCCCAAGCAAGCACCGCCGGGTATGGAAATTATCGGTGTTGAAACCCTGTCGCAGGCCCTGGATGCGATCTAAGCATCAGAGACGGGCTTTCTAAGCCCGGATAGCTGCCGGAATGGCCTGGTCAGGGGCATTCCGGCGCGTTATATCAAACGCCGATCAATCAGCGTTAACCAGATGCTCCAGCTCCCGATCCAACAGTTCGACGCTACCCAGATTCAATTCCACGAGCCGGCGTAGATGGCACATGCTGTCGATATCGATGCTGTTACAGCGGAACCCGAGCAATTCGTCGTCCACCCGCACCAGGGTGACCGGCAGACAAATACGCAGCTCATCTTCCAGCAACTGCACGTTAACAATATATTCCTGCCCGGTTTCAGGCTCAAAGTCGCTTGGGCGGGCGATCAGAACGCCTTTAAAAGAGATATCGGCCAGCTCAACCGGCCAGCTCTGCCCGGCAAGATTCAGTTCCGTTTTGGCATCGAACGCAATACGGGTAAATCGGCGTCGATCGGTTTTCTGTGTTGCTTCACTCACCTTGAATCTCCCAGTACAAAAAACCCTTGATGCGGCAAATGATAGCGCTATTCGGCGTCAGCCCCAAGGAAAACCCCCTGAACAATCGGGCTATAACTGAATTCGGCTGGCAATACGGCGAATAGCCAGGTCGATTCCAATCCCACAGCGCCCTTCAGCCTCAAGGCTATAGTAGGTCACACCGCTGATCGGGCCGATGGCGTCACAAAAAACGGTCGCCTCGCACCCCTGTAAACCCTCTGCCGCAAAGGAGGCTATCGCGGTGGAAACGCTGCAGGTCCCGCCACCGCCCGGCGGGATCACCGCATAATTCTGAATCTGCAGGGCGCTCTCGGCAGCAAGAAATGCCCGCGCGGACAACAGTTCATAGCCGTAAGACTGCTGACCGGTCACCACCAATCGCGCCAGCCCCACCGTTAGCAGCGCCATAACCGTGATCACGAAAATAGCCGCGATCAGCCCCATGCCCCGCTGACGCGAAGCGATCCGCCGGCGGGAAGCAGACAGTCGGGGCGGCGCGCCGGATTCTGACCGGACAATATTTCCACGGCGATGATCAGGGAACATTACGCAACTGTACCTCATGGTGGATATCGACCCCCTCTCCCTGCTGAGAGAAACGCAGGCTGAGTTCGACAATGGCATTGCGTTGCAGCGTGGCCGGCAACAGCACAAACGGGTTCACGGCAGACACCCCCTGCGCCAGCAGGCGACGCTGGGGTGTGGTCGCCGGTAGCGCCGTCGCCACCGGATCGGGGTAACGCTGCAGAGTAGAAAAACCATAATCCTGATAACGGAACAGTCGCTCGCCCTCCAGACAGAAACTTACCGGCTCCGCCACCATAAACCAGCGCCGGGTCGGCGACGTGGCGGCAAACCGGTGGGCGCTGGCCAGCTGTACCGACACCGCCGCCGTGCTGACCAGGCTGGCGGCGGTTGAGGTGACCAGCGGAGAAACGACCCCCGGATTGGCCGAGATATCATACAGGGTCGTAGCCAACGGGTAGACCGCGACCCGGCCTATGGTCGGTGCACG
>JBFGYY010000183.1:0-6116 GCA_041587095.1 Motiliproteus sp.
GCCAACGATATCTTTGAAGCCAAGGGCAAGACATTCACCACAACCAGCCAGCAGCAGCTGGACGGGCTGCTGAAGCCGTTCCGGGAACAGGTTGAGCAGTTCAGGACCCGGGTCGAGGAGATCCATGGTTCCGAGACCCAGCAGCGCGCCAACCTGACCGCCGAACTCTCGGTGCTGAAAGGGCTGAACCAGCAGATGACCGAAGAGGCGCATCAGCTGGCGACGGCGCTGAAAGGGCAGAAGAAGACCCAGGGCAATTGGGGCGAACTGGTATTGGAAAATGTACTGGATCGTTCCGGGTTGATTCTGGGTGACGATTACCGGCGTGAAGTCAGTTTTGATACGGCTGACGGGCGCCAACGCCCCGATGCGGTGGTTTACCTGCCGCAGCAGCGGCATCTGGTCATAGACGCCAAGGTTTCGCTGAACGCCTATACCCGTTATATCAACGCGGACGATGACACAGCGCGCCAGCAAGCATTGCGTGCCCATGTTGAGGCTGTCTCAGCGCGTATCAAAGAGCTGTCCGACCGCAGTTACTTTGAGCTTAAGGAACTGAACTCACCCGAGATGGTTTTTATGTTTGTGCCTATCGAATCGGCTTTTGTCGAAGCGCTTAAGGCTGAACCACGCCTGTTTGAGCAGGCTGTTCAGCAGAATGTGCTGGTGGCGACCCCGACCACGCTGCTGACGAGCCTGAATATCGTGCGTCAGCTGTGGCGTTACGAAGATCAGAACAAGCACTCGGCGGAACTCGCGGACCGGGCGCTAAAGGTTTACAACAAGCTGAACAGCTTTTTGGGTTCGATGACCGATCTGGGTAAACGTCTGGGAAAGGCCAGTGAAAGCTACGAAAACGCGATGGGGCAGTTGGTCAACGGCAACGGTAACCTGATTAAACAGGCGGCCGGATTCAAAGAGTTGGGTGTCGCGGTCAAGCGAGAACTGCCGCAGGCGTTGCTGGAGCGTGCCGCACTGGAGCTGACCTTTGACAATGCAAGAGAAGAGGGCGAAGAGGCTGATGACCAGGTTACAGACCTTGGTCAAGACCCGCGCCAAGTGCAGGGCAGCGCATCAAAGCTGTGTTCGATCAGCCCGACGGGATGATCTAAATAGCACGCTGACTTGTTATTTTATGATTATATGCAACAATTGGTTTATCAAATGTAGCGTTTGACGCATTGCTCGGGTCGTTTGTCGAAACAGTGTCAGCGCCAGCGAGGTGACCGATGTCTGCACAATGTCAACAACAGCCGGATCCCGGCTACGTGCTTGCCAAGGCGTTATTGAACGCTTCGCAGCAGGCCGGTTTAAAACAGGATGAGATCGCCACGGTGATCGGCGTACACCGCTCGGGTATCAGCCGTCTGAAAAAGACCATGAGCCTCGATCCGGCTTCCAAGCAGGGTGAGCTGGCACTGCTGTTGATTCGCGCCGTACGCGCCCTGTTTGCCTTGTCCGGCGGCGATCCCGAATGGATGCGGCACTTTATGCGCGCCAATAACCGTATGACCGGTGGTGTGCCGGCGCAGCAGGTGCAGTCTATACAGGGGTTAGTGAGGGTGGTTCAGTGTCTGGACGCAATTCGGGGTAAAGTGTGACGCTTTGGTCAGATTGTCAGGGACAGGATCAGATTCATCCCATCTCCGGTACCCTGTATCGCATTGTTGAAAGTCAGGAGCAGGTTGCAACGCGGCGCTTTGTCGATTCACTGGCCGAGCAGGCCGTGCTGGAAGAGCTGCTCGAAAGCTCGAAACCCGACTATCCCGCTACCGATCCCCGGCTGCATTACCTGTTAAAAACGCCGTTTCGTTACCCGCCGCTGCCCTGGGGCTCGCGATTCGGCCGCGTCCACGAGCCGAGCTTGTTTTATGGGGGCCGATCGGTAGCCGCGACGCTGGCTGAGTCTGCCTATTACCGGCTGGTGTTTATCGCCTCGATGCAAGGCAATCCGCCTGCGCGTCCGTTATTGTCGGAGCATTCGATATTTTCGGTCGATTACGCAACCCGCCGCGGGATCCGTTTGCAGCAGCCACCGTTTGCGGCTCACAAGAGTGCGTTAACCCATCGCAGTGATTACGGGGCTTGCCAGCAGCTGGGTTCGGCCATGCGCGCCGCGAACGTAGCGGCTTTAGAGTACACGTCGGCTCGCGCATGTCCCGAGGCGGTTTGCGTTGCGCTGTTTGAGTCCGTTGCCTTCCGCCAGACGGCACCAACGTCGATGAGTCACTGGTTGTGCGAAACGACGCCGGACAGCGTCACTTTTAAAGAAGCAGGGAGTCGCACGCCGCAATGTTTCGCCGCCGGTGAATTTCACGTTGACGGGCAGCTGCCCATGCCAGCCTGATCAGCCTGAATCGGTCATCCTTTAGCCGCCAAGGCGGCGTGATCAGGGTGGCCAAAGTAATCCGGCAGCCAATTCCATTCCCAGCCCGCCCAGAATACAACCGACGCCTAGCAGGCTCAGGTAAGGTGTGCCCGGCGAGGTACGCTCTGAGGAGCGTGGATGGTAGTGCTCATAAGCGACTAACGCCACACCGAGTATCGTAATAACCTGACCCGTTGCGGTGACCGTTTGCAGGTTGAACCACATAGCTTGCTCCTGAATCATCACCGGACTGTGCCGCATACAACTGGTCAGCACCGATTTGGGTGCGAGAGGCACAGCTATTAATCTGGTGGATTAATCACGTGGCGGTTGAATACTTGCTCCTGTGCCGCGAGGATTAATCGATTAGGTCGTATACTGTCGTTCGTTATTGATTTGAGTCTAGAGGGTTTTTGGATGATTCGTTTATGTACGTTGCTCGGCGCACTGCTTGCCAGCCAAAGCTGGGCTCAGGAACAGCCGGTGACCTATGCAGTGCAGATCAAACCCATACTCGACCAGCATTGCGTTGAGTGTCATTCGGGTTGGTTTCCCGATGGGCAGTTGCGCCTCAATAGCCTCGAGAATATCCGCGAAGGGGGTAAGCGCGGCCAGGTGATCCTGCCCGGAAAACCCGATAAGGGCTGGCTGATCAATCTGGTGACGCCCCGCTCGGGAGGCTTTAGCAATATGCCGCCGGGAGCGGCGCGCCTGTCTGATAAAGAGCTCGCGCTGCTGCGGGAGTGGATCGCTCAGGGCGCACGCTGAGCAGCAGGGGCCAGCCCCTTCAGCGCGGTTGAATTTCGTTGTCGGGCGTATCCAGCAGTTCGATCCAATGCTGTACCGGCACGGGGGAGCGGCTCGCCAGATGCAACTGACAACCGACGTTAGCGGTGACGATGCGCTCGGGCTGGTCGAGGGTCAGGGCCTGTAGCTTGTTGCTAAGCAGGCGTTGGCTTAAGGCCGGCTGCAACAGCGAGTAGGTTCCGGCGGAACCGCAACACAGATGCTTGTCGCTGGTGCGCGCCAACCCGATGCCGGCGCCTTGCAAGATCTGTTCGACGCTGCCGTCCTGCTGCAGCGCGTGTTGCAGGGTGCAGGGGCAGTGGAAGGCGACCTTATGACCGGCGGCGGAAGGTTTCAGCCCGGAGAGATCCTCGCGAAGCAGTACCTCGCTCAGGTCACAGGCCAGGGCACTGACCCGTTCCGCCCGGGCCGCATAACGCGGATCATCTTTCAGCAACCGGGCGTACTCGTTCACCATCGCGCCACACCCTGAAGCGCTGATGACGATCGCTTCGGCACCGGCTTCGATGGCCGGCCACCAGGCGTCGATATTGCGGCGCATAAAGTCCAGCCCTTCATCGTGGGCGGCCAGATGATAACTGACGGCACCACAGCAGCCTGCAGCCGGTGCCTCGACAAGGGTAATGCCCAGTTTATCCAGCACCCGCGTGGCAGCGGCCTGGGTGTTGGGGGTCGCGGCACGCTGCGCACAACCTCCCAGCGCCAGCATCACCCGGTCGTGGCGCCGCGCCGGCAGCGGCGAGGCTGGCTGCCTGGCGGGGATCTTGGTCCGCAGGGGCGCGGGTAGCAGCGGGCGGATCAGCTGGCCGAGTCGCAACAGCACACCAAATCGTGCAGGGTAGGGCAGTATCCGGCGCAGCCCCCAGCGCAGCAGACGCTCTGCGGCAGGACGAGGAACCTCGTTTTCCAGCAGTCCGCGGCCGATATCCAGCAGACGGCCGTATTTCACGCCGGAGGGACAGGTGGTTTCGCAGCTGCGGCAGGTCAGGCAGCGATCCAGGTGGGTGCGGGTCTTGTCGCTCACCGGGCCGCCTTCCAGCAGTTGTTTGATCAGATAGATTCGCCCGCGCGGCCCGTCGCGCTCGTCGTTCAGTTCCAGGTAGGTCGGGCAGGTGGCGGTGCAAAAACCGCAATGGACGCAGTTGCGCAAAATCGCGTCGGCTTCCTGACCGGCGGCGCTGTGTTGGTAGCGAGGGCTGATATGGGTTTGCATATAACCGTTACCTGTTCAGGTTGAACGTATTCTTGTTATCCCCTGTCCTGTCAAACCTTGCTCCCACACAGGACTGCCGGGCTGCAAGCCGCTGCTCTTTTCTTTACTTACAACCAGCTGTACAGGCGGCCGGGGTTGAACAGCGCATCAGGATCGACCGCCTGTTTGATCCGTTGCTGGATCGCCTGCAGAGCCGGGGGCTGGTGGTGAAAGACTTCGCCGCTGCGGTCGCCGCCCCGAAACAGGCTCACCTGGCCGTTGGCCTGCGTTGCTATCTTTTCCATGTCCGGCAGCGCCAGTGCGGGCAATTCATTCGCATGTAGTGCCGCAGCCCCCCTGTACCAGCGCTGGGCACCGCCCCAGTCGATCAGCCAGGCACCGGGAAGATCGGCAGGCGGTGCTGTGGATTTCACGGAAAAGCGCCATAGTGGATCCTCGCCGCTAAAGAAGTCCAATCGCTGGTCGCGTAGCTGTCGCCAAAACACATCGGCATTTTCCAGTACCTCTCCCGACCATTGTCGGGCCGTGGCCTCCACTGCCGAGCGCGCGCCTGACAGGCGCAGGTAGAGTTTGCCGTCCAGCCAGCAAGCGGCAGACAGCGGCTTGGGCTCGCCGGCGCGGGTATTCATGCGCACAATCGCCGCCGCCATGGGCAGCTTCTCGACCAGGGTCCGGGTGAAGGCGGGACGGGGTAGTACCTTGAGGCTGATCTCGGTGATCAGGCCTAAAGAGCCCATGGCGCCGGCTTGTAAGCGGGATATATCATACCCGGCGACGTTCTTCATTACCTGACCACCGAAGCGCAGGGCTTCCCCCCGGCCATTGATCAGGCCGATACCCAGCACATGATCGCGAATTGAGCCGCTCCAGGGGCGACCCGGGCCGGACAGGTGGCAGGCGAGCGTGCCGCCAAGGGTCGCCGTTGGGCTGTACTGCGGCGGCTCGAAGGCCAGCATCTGCCCCTGTTCTTCGAGAGCGGCTTCGATCTCGGCCAGAGGGGTGCCGGCCCGCGCCGTGAGCACCAGCTCTACCGGCTGGTAGCTGAGAATACCGCGATGCGGCGCGACATCTAAGGGCTCGCCGTCGCTGATCCGCCCCATAAAATGCTTGCTTCCGCCGCCTTGAATAGCCAGTGCGCGCTTCTCCTGACGGGCGTTAAGGATCTGCTCGCGCAGCTGCGCACTAATGTCAGTCATGCTGATGCTCCTTTCCCTGGGCTGCGCCGTCGAGGCTGCGGTACTCCTGACAGCGTTTCAGCAGTGGAATGCCTTTGCCGGGGTTGAGGAGCCCCAGTGGGTCGAAGGCGGTCTTGATTGCCGTGAACTGCAGCAACTCCTGATCATTGAATTGCACCGGCATCTGGCGGATCTTTTCGATGCCGACTCCGTGCTCGCCGGTGATACAACCGCCTGCGGCGACGCAGAGTTCGAGAATTTTTGCGCCGAACTCCTCTGTTTTGGCAAACTCGCCCGGGACATTGGCGTCGAACAGAATCAGCGGGTGCAGATTACCGTCGCCGGCATGAAACACGTTGGCGACCCGCAGCTGATAGTGTGCCGATAGCCGGGCCATTTCGCCGAGCACCCGTGCCAGCTGGCCACGGGGAATGGTGCCGTCCATACAGTAGTAATCCGGCGAGATGCGCCCGACCGCCGGAAAGGCGCTCTTACGCCCCTTCCAGAGCAGCGCCCGTTCGGCTTCCGATTGCGAGGTGCGGATGCTGGTGGC
>JBFGYY010000184.1:0-6098 GCA_041587095.1 Motiliproteus sp.
ATCCCAAATGCAGCGGCACAGTCACTTGTTAGTCACTTGTTAGTCACTTGTTAGTCACTTGTTAGTCACTTGTTAGTCACTTGTTAGTCCCCTTGCCCGCGCGCCTGGGTAACGGCAATACGCTTGTGCGCGACAAAACTGTTACACTATTACACTTTCAGACGATCGGTACCGCTCATGAGCCCCCCCTGCCAGCCCGCATTCGTTACGGGTCATAATCACAACCACTGCATTGAACAGGCACTGGCGCGGGCCGTAGCGCTGTGCAAGCAACGCAACTCGAGGCTAACGCCATCGCGCCGCCGGGTACTGGAGCTGATCTGGCAGAGTCATCAGCCGTTGGGGGCCTACCAGTTACTGGCTCAATTAGCCGATGAGGGCTTTAATTCCGCGCCACCGACGGTGTACCGGGCTCTGGAATTTCTCCTCGAGCACGGGCTGATTCACCGTCTGGCCTCGCTGAACGCCTATACCGGATGCAGTGGCCCCGGTACTCAACACAGTGGCTATTTCCTGATCTGTCAGCGCTGCAACCGGGTACAGGAGCTTGCTTCGTCCCATCTCAAAGAGGCCGTGCGCGAGCAGGCCGCACAGGCAGGTTTTGTCGTCGAATCCGAAATTATCGAACTCAGCGGATGCTGCCCCCAATGCCGCACCGCCACCGATGAATGAGTCCGCTGCGATGAATAAGCACGCTGAAGTAAACGATCACTCTCAGGATAATCCACACACGCCCGCCGATAGCCTGGTACGGGTCGAGAACGTCAGCATGGCGTTTGCCGGTCGCTCGGTGATCAACAACGTATCTTTTGCGGTCAACCCCGGTGAAATTACGACCCTGATCGGCCCGAACGGCTCCGGAAAGTCGACGCTGGTGCGCCTGTTACTCGGTTTATTGCAACCCGACAGCGGGCAGGTACACCGCCAGCAGCGCTTGAGCATCGGCTATATGCCGCAAAAACTGCATATTGAACCAACCATGCCGCTCTCGGTCGGCCGTTTTATGTGTCTGGGGGTCAAGGCTTCTGAACACGCCGTACGCCAGGTGCTCAGTGACGTGCGCGCTGAGCACCTGCTGCACAGCCCCATGCAGAGTCTGTCCGGTGGCGAATCCCAGCGCGTACTCATGGCACGGGCATTGTTACGCAAGCCCCGCCTGCTGGTGCTGGACGAACCGGTTCAGGGGGTCGATGTGAACGGTCAGGTCGAACTCTACGCGCTGATTGCCCAGATTCGTGACCGCTATCGCTGCGCTGTTTTTATGGTCTCCCACGATCTGCATCTGGTGATGTCCAGCACCGACCGGGTCATCTGTCTGAATAACCATATCTGCTGTTCCGGACACCCGGAACAGGTCAGTAACGATCCGGCCTTTATCGCCCTGTTCGGCAGCAAAGCGGCGGACCAACTGGCGCTCTACAGCCACAAGCACAACCACCAGCACGATGACCATGGCAACGTGATCACCGACCACCCCTGCCAAGAGGGACACCAGCATGGCTGAGTTTATGATCCGTGCCCTGCTCGCCGGCGTCGGCGTCGCCGCGGTGGCCGGTCCACTGGGTGCCTTCGTGGTCTGGCGCCGCATGGCCTACTTTGGCGATACGCTGGCGCACTCCGCGCTACTGGGAATCGCGCTGGGCATTCTGGCGGATATCAACCTCAATCTCGCGGTCGTCCTCTGCTGCCTGCTGCTGTCGCTGCTACTGGTATCCCTGCAGCGCAAGCGCCTGATCGCCACCGACACCTTGCTGGGAATCATGGCACATAGCGCCCTCTCCCTCGGTATGGTCGCCATCAGCTTTCTGCCCGACGTACGCATCGACCTGACCGGCTACCTGTTCGGCGATCTGCTGGCCGTCACCCGGGAGGACCTGTACTGGATCTATGGCGGTGGCGCACTGGTTGTCGGGCTTCTGATCAAGCTGTGGACGCCCTTGCTGGCGATCACCGTGGATGAAGAGCTGGCACAGGTTGAGGGCGTGCCGGTCGCCCGGGTCAGGCTGGCGCTGATGCTGTTGGTAGGCATTGTTATCGCGGTGGCGATGAAGATTGTCGGGGTGCTGCTGATCACGTCGCTGCTGATTATCCCCGCCGCTGCGGCACGCCGCTTATCGCGCACCCCGGAGCAGATGGCCCTGCGCGCCAGCGCCATCGGCGCCGTGGCCGTCTGTCTTGGCCTGGGTGCATCCTATCAGTGGGACACCCCGGCAGGCCCCTCCGTGGTTGTCAGCGCCGCCTTGCTGTTTTTACTCAGTCACAGCACCCGCACACGCCAATAACCCGATAGCGTTGCTTGCGACGGAATTCCCCGGATGGAAGCGACTCAGTGCGGCGCGGCAAGCTGCGCAACCTGGCGATGCCGGTGGCAACCCAGCAGATGATCGTTGACCATGCCGGTCGCCTGCATAAACGCGTAGACAATCGTCGGGCCGACAAAGCGGAAGCCGCGCTTTTTCAAGTCCTTGCTGATGGTAACGGACAACGGCGTCTGGGCCGGCACCTGCGCCAGATGTTCCCAGCGGTTCTGCACCGGCGTGCCGTCGACAAATGCCCAGATATACTCGGCGAAGCCGTTACAGCTATCCTGCACCTGTAGGAACGCACGGGCATTGGTTACCGAGGACTCGACCTTAAGCCGGTTGCGGACAATCGCCGCATCGGCCAGCAGCTGCTCACAGTATGCCGTATCGAAACCGGCCACCCGCTGCGGATCGAAGTCCTGATACAGACGCCGGTAACCTTCGCGCTTATTCAGAATGGTCGACCAGCTCAGACCGGCCTGAGCGCCTTCAAGAATCAGAAATTCGAACAGACGCTGCTCATCGAACAACGGCACGCCCCATTCCTGATCATGGTAGGCGCGGTAACGATCACTGCCCAGGCACCAGGGGCAGCGCTGTTCATCAGCGGCGGACCGGTCGGCCTCCCCCGCCAGAGCGTTCATCACACCGCCTCAGCCCGGACAACCCGCATCATCAGATCGATGCTACTCTGCAGCTCTTCACGGGATCGGCGCGTTCTTGACATGACCCGCATGCCCCACAGCGACATCATCAGATAGCGTGCCAGCTGTTCGGTATTGCAGGCTGGCTTCAGTTCGCCACGTTTACGCGCCTGCAGTAATCCGTGATGAATAGCGCCTTCGATACGCGCCAGCATGTCGAGGACCCGGGCTTCTATCACCGAGTCCTGGCCGCTGAGTTCCAGCAGCGTATTGATCAGCAAACACCCGCGCGCATCGGGGTCGTCACTGCTCAACCCCACCAGGTGCTCAAAAAACGCCTCGATACCGGGAATCACCGGCACCGCCTGCCCGACCATGCGCTCGGCTCGTTCGAGGCTGTTGCGCCCGTATTGCTCCAGCACCTCCAGAAACAACCCTTGCTTGCTATCAAAGGCGTTATAGATGCTACCGGGCTGCAAGCCGCTGGCCTCAACCAGATTACTGATCGAGGAGGCCTGATAACCCTGACGCCAGAACAGATTAGTCACCTGCTCCAGCACCACATTACGGTCAAATGCTAAAGGCCTGCCCATGTTCTACTCCCATCTTGTTACATCTTGGCCGGTTTTTTAGGCACGGTCCGTTATTGTTATGCGTTTTACTCGGGTATTCTGAACCGATATCCATGAGATTTATAGTGTGTTTGGCCAGAAATCGGCAGGATTCGGCAGAATACCGAACACCTGCACAACTGTTACTTTCTTGCGACGGGGTTGGGCCTGAACTGCAGCACCTGCTCTTCGGGAGTCGGCTCGGGCTTATCGCCCGGCTGATTGACCCGGGTCGGCAGTTCGGCTTCCTCGGGTGCGCCATCGAGACGCATCCGGTCTTCGTAGCCACAATCAACGCACTCACGATATTCATGCTGCTCATCACGAAAGGTCCGCAAGCGGTCCATCTCATTACAACGCGGGCAGACTGCCCCCGCGACAAAACGCTTAATCACCTTCATGACACCGCCCCTTTCATCTCGTCATTCACGATACCGCAGTGGCGCAACAACGCATCGACCTGCGGCTCACGGCCCCTGAAAGCCACAAACAGCTCCATGGGTTCACGGCTGCCTCCCTGAGAGAGAATGTGCCGGTAAAACGCCTGACCGGTCCCGGCGTTGAATACACCCTCTTCTTCAAAACGGGAATAGGCATCCGCCGACAAAACCTCAGCCCATTTGTAGCTGTAATAACCGGCCGCATAGCCCCCGGAAAAGATATGCGAAAAACTGTTCTGAAACCGGTTTGACGCCAAGGGCGGCATAACCGCCACTTCACGGCGCACCTGGTCAAGCAGAGACTGTACACCCGCGCTGTCTGGTGCGGGATCCTGGCAATGCAACCGAAAATCGAACAGGGCGAACTCCAGTTGCCGCACCATCATCATGGCGGACTGAAAGTTGCGTGCCGCCAGCATTCGCTGCAACAGGTCCTCGGGCAACGGCGCACCGCTGTCGACATGACCGGAGATCAACGCCAGCGCCTCGGGCTCCCAGCACCAGTTTTCCAGAAACTGGCTGGGCAGCTCAACGGCATCCCAGGGCACGCCGTTGATCCCCGACACCCCCGACCACTCCTGCTCGGTCAGCAGATGGTGCAGGCCGTGACCACACTCATGAAACAAGGTGGTGACCTCATTGTGGGTCAGCAGTGCCGGTTGATCGCCAATCGGGGCGTTGAAGTTGCACACCAGATAGGCCACCGGCAGCTGCAAGCTCCCGTCCGCCTGACGGCGGCGTGTGCGGCAGACATCCATCCAGGCTCCGCCACGCTTGCCGCTACGTGCATACAGATCCAGATAGACATAGCCCAGCGTCTGCCCCTGGCGCGCCACACGAAACAGACGGGCATCGGCATGCCACAGATCCGCTTCGTCCTGTGCCTCCAGCTGAATGCCAAACAAACGCTCCACGACCGCAAACAAGCCTTTCAGCACCTGAGGGGCGGGGAAATAAGGCCGCAGCTGCTCCTGCGAAATGGCGAAGCAACTCTGGCGCTGTTTTTCCGAGTAATAGCCCACATCCCAGGGCTGCAGCGCTGCCGCTGCAGACTCCGCCTCGGACCGAGCCTGACTGGCAAACTGCTGCAAGTCGGCAAAGTCCTGCCGGGCACGGGACTGGCTGCGGCTGTTCAACTGCTCCAGGAAAGCCAGCACCTGATCCGGCGTCGTCGCCATCTTGGTGGCCAGCGAGTATTGCGCATAGTGATCAAAGCCCAGCAATTTGGCCAACTTCAGTTTCAGGGCCAGAATCTCTTCGATCAGCGGCGCGTTATCCCAGGCCGGATCCTGATCATTCTGGTCCGATGCGCGGGTGATAAAGGCCCGGTACACCGTTTCGCGCAGCGCGCCGTCGTCGGCGTAGGTCATCACGGCGTGAAAGCTGGGGAAATCCAGGGTGAGCAGATAACCGTCCAGATCCTTCGCCTTGGCCAGCTGTCGGGCCGCGGCCAGCGCGCTATCGGGCAGACCCGCTAATGCCGCAGGGTCACTCAGAAGCAACGACCAGTCCTGCGTGGCATCCAGCACATTCTCCGAGAAACGACTGCTTAACTCCGACAAGCGGCGCTTGAGCTCGCCGTAGCGGCGTTTATCCTCGGGCCCGAGGTCGATGCCGGACAGGCGGAAATCGCGTAACGCATCGGTGATGACTTTCTGCTGCGCGGTGCTCAGATCCGCAAATGAGGCCTGATCAGCCAGCGCCTGATACGCGGCGCACAGGGCCTCATTCTGCCCCAGTTCGGTGGCGTATTCGGTCAGTTTCGGCAGGCAGGCATTGTAAGCATCCCGCAGTGCCGGGCTGTTCACGACCGCATTCATATGGCTGACCGGTGACCAGGCGCGGTTCAGGCGGTCTTCCAGCTCATCCAGCTGAACAACCAGGGACCAGTCGTCCGGCGGGGCTTGCAGCAACAGCGCCAGCGCTTGACGGTTTTCGCTTAGGATCTGGTCGATAGCCGGCTCGATATGGCTGGCCTCTATGGCACCAAACGCGGGGAAATAGGAGTCTTCTAACAAGGGGTTATTCATAGCG
This sequence comes from Motiliproteus sp., assembly GCA_041587095.1. Lineage (GTDB taxonomy): Bacteria > Pseudomonadota > Gammaproteobacteria > Pseudomonadales > Balneatricaceae > Motiliproteus. Next base: position 6,033 of record JBFGYY010000184.1, read on the forward strand.
GCCCTATCTGTGTGCATGATACGCGCCCTCGGTTGCGGTAGAATGGCACGCACTGCCATCGAGGCG
>JBFGYY010000185.1:0-6082 GCA_041587095.1 Motiliproteus sp.
GGTTGCGGGGGTTGCGGGGGTTGCGGGGGTTGCGGGGGTTGCGGGGGTTGCGGGGGTTGCGGAAAGAACTGCCTCAGAAAGAAAAAAAGCCGCTACGATTCCTTCGTTGCGACTTTTTTGATTCCCTTATAACTGCGCCGTTCCCTACCAGCACCAAGTCCATCTGTCCCTGTCTGTTGTTGATAATAATGGTGCAGATGCGTCATGGTGTCTTTAGGAAAAAGTCTTAAATCGTTGCCTGATTCGGCCTTTACCGTTCATTAACAACTTGTATGCCGCTGTGAAGGCTTTAAAATAACCGGCCTATTCCTGAATCGGTATCAACCACAATGCTTCGTGCGCTTATTGTTTCCTGCCTGTTGATGTTTTCCCTTACCAGCCAGGCACAAACCTTTACGTTTACCGCCATCCCCGATCAAGATGAAACACAACTTAAAACCCGCTTCGGAAAAGTAGCCGAATACCTGTCAAATTCGCTCGGCGTGCAAGTTAATTATGTACCGGTTAAGTCCTACGCGGCTGCCGTGTCGGCATTTCGTAATAACCAGGTCCAGCTTGCCTGGTTCGGCGGCTTGTCGGGCGTACAGGCCCGCATGCGCGTACCGGGTTCTGAAGCGATCGCACAAGGTTATGAGGATCAGTTTTTTAAAACCTACTTCATCGCCAATTCAGCAAGCGGTCTCAAACCCATGCAAAAGCCTGACGCGTCGTTGGCTGGCAAAACATTTACCTTTGGCTCCAAAGGCTCTACCTCCGGCCGTCTTATGCCGGAGTTTTACCTAAGAGAAGCCTTCGAAAAATCACCGGAGCAGCTTTTCTCCCGCGTGGGCTTCAGCGGCGACCACTCAAGAACAATCGCACTGGTCCAGGCAGGCGCGTACGATGTTGGCGCCGTTAATTATAAAGTCTGGGAGCGCGAACTGGCGGCGGGTAATGTTCAGGGCGATCGCGTCACCGTCATCTGGGAAACACCAACCTACCCCGACTATCAATGGTCCATCCGCGGAGACGTAGATGCTACCTGGGGAGCCGGCTTCAAACAGCGCGTTCAGGAAGCGCTACTGGCTATAAAAGCCCCTGAACTACTCGATGCCTTTCCTCGCAGCAGCTTCATACCCGCCAGCAACGAAGACTTCGCTCCGGTTGAAAACGTCGCACGCTCTATCGGAATCATCGATTAAGCACGCTCAGGCCTCTCTGCCAACCGGTCAGCAACGAGCTCGATCGGCTGGTAGCTATCTGACCCATTTGTTATGACTTCAAGCGCTCTATTTGTCTGCAACCGCCAGCAGCTTTCTTACCAGAACCGCGCGGCTTTGCACGATATCAACCTGCAGATACATTCTGGTGAAAAGGTCGCGCTCATCGGTGCCAGCGGCTCGGGTAAATCGAGCTTACTCAGGCTACTTTATGCGCAGCAGCGCAACAACACAGCCCTGTGTCCCCAGCAACCCGGCCTGGTACCCATGCTGAGCGTGTTCCACAATATCTACATGGGCCGGCTAGATACATACAGCCTCCTGAAAAACCTGCGGACACTGCTTATACCCGCGGCTCAAGACCTTGCTGAGATCGGTGAACTTGCCCTTGAACTCGGACTGAAGGACAAACTACGCACCTCGATCGATCGGCTTTCCGGCGGACAGATGCAACGCGCCGCGCTTGGCCGGGCGATTTATCAAAAGCGGCCTGTTTTTATGGGGGATGAACCTCTATCATCACTTGATCCCATGCAGGGGGCCCGACTACTGCACCTGTTAAACCAACGCCATAATACCGTCGTCATCGCCTTGCATAACCGCCAACTGGCGCTGGAAGGATTCGACCGCGTCATCGGTCTTAAGGCGGGCCGTATCGTTCTCGACGCCCCGAGCGAGACGCTAACGCTGCAAAACCTTGATGGCGTTTACGCCCACGAATGAAGACACATTGCCACTCATCCCCGATCCCGCCCGCCCAGAGCAGCGCGCAGCGTTACTTGCGCATCAGCCTGGGTTTCGTGCTGGTCGCGATTATCTGCGTGTTTTTTGCGGATATTGAATTTCGTTCCGGTGATCCCTGGCTTGAGCTTTACCGGATAGGACACGGCCTGATAACCCCGGATTTCAGCGCCACCGAATCATTGGGTCAGGCGATATTCAATACCGTTGCCTTTGCTCTTGTGGGCGTTGTGCTGGCCAATCTGGCAGGATTTGTATTGGCACTGGTGTTTCATTGGCGCCCAGTTCGCATAGTTTGCGCACTAATCCGTTCAATTCACGAGCTATTCTGGGGTTTGCTGTTTTTACAGGTTTTCGGTCTGAGTACAGAGACAGGGATCCTTGCCATCAGCATCCCTTTTGCCGGTATTTTTGCCAAAGTTTATGCAGAGATCCTCGAAGAAAGCGATCGCAGCGCCTGGGCGTTATTGCCTGCGAAAACCAATAGAGTCGCAGGTTTTTTTTACGCCCGCCTCCCGCTGGCCTGGTCTCACCTGCGTAGCTATAGCCTGTATCGATTCGAGTGCGCAATCCGCTCGAGCGCCGTACTCGGTTTCATCGGGCTACCGACCTTAGGCTTCCACCTGGAGAGTGCGTTCAATCAGGGACTTTATTCCGAGGCCTCGGCGCTGCTTTATCTGTTTTTTCTGATCATCGCGTCGTTACGTCATTGGATGAAGCTGCGCTTGCTACCGGTTTATCTGTTCGCTGCTTTTATCTGGCTACCCACAGCCTCAACGCCCGATTTATCGACACTGGTGCGTTTTGTAACCCAAGACATCATTCCCTCACCACTGCGCGCCGAGACAGCCTGGAACCCGGATCAACTGATGGCACTCTGGTACTGGTTCTGGCATCTGCTTAGCACCCAGGGCGCGGAAGGCGCCTACAACACGCTGATACTGACGATGATCACTCTGGTTGTCAGCGGCGTGGTTTCCCTGCTGCTATTTCCGCTCGTATCCCCCCTGTTTCTGCGTAAACCTGCGAGGGCTGGCGGTCACGCTCTGCTGGTAGTCTTTCGCTCCATTCCGGAGCTGATGCTGGCTTACTTATTTATGCTGGTCACAGGCCCTTCCATGCTGCCCGCGATTGCCGCACTATCATTGCATAACGGTGCAATTATCGGTCATTTGCTGGGAGGTTACAGCAAGGCTCTGGTGCTGCGTCCCGACCATGCCAGCGGAGCCGCGCTCTATCTATACGAGGCCCTGCCCCGGATTTACCGGCAGTTTCTGGCCTTCCTGTTCTATCGCTGGGAGGTCATCATGCGCGAAACAGCCATCCTTGGAATCCTCGGCATCCATACCCTGGGCTTTTATATCGACTCCGCCTTTGAAGAATTTCGGTTCGACCGTGCCCTGTTACTCATTCTACTGACTGCCGCTCTGAATATGCTGGTAGACAGCGCATCCCGCAGGCTTCGCCATCGGCTCAGCCTCGCCAACCTACCTGATCAGGCCAACTGCTGATGAACTGTTTTTCGAGCCCGTTAGGCGATTTTATACTTAGCCGTACCCCAGCGAACCAGCCGGACCCTGCGAATCTTCAGGCCTGGGACGCAGCCGACCATTATCTGCTGGAACAGGTTAACGAGACTGACGACGGCACGATTCATCCACGTAACACCCTGATCCTGAATGACAATTTTGGAGCACTGAGCGTAGCTCTCGCTGCACGGCTAAATAAACGGCGCCAGGAGTCAACACAAGGGCGCCCCGGCAAGGAGTCAACGCTTACGCTTATCAGCGACTCCTTCCTCGCTCACCAGGCGCTCGCTACAAACCTGACCCGGAACGGGCTGCCGGACAATGCCGTGCTGGCATTAGATTCACTGGCACCACTATCAGGGCACTATGATCTGGTCATCATCAAAATACCCAAAACGCTGGCGCTGCTTGAAGATGAATTATTCCGGATCAGGCCCCACTTACACGCCACGAGCCGCATCATCGGCACCGGCATGGTTAAGTCCATTCATACCTCAACACTGGCGCTGTTTGAACGTATTATCGGCCCGACCCGCACCTCGCTGGCTAAGAAGAAAGCACGTCTGATTCACTGCGAGTTTGATGAATCGCTCCAGCCTGGATCCAGCCCTTATCCAACCTTGTATACCTTACCCGATAGCCACCATCTGATTACGAACCATGCAAATGTGTTTTCTCGGCAACGGCTGGATATCGGTACCCGGTTGTTTATCGAGCACTTGCCCAAAACGGACCGTTTTAAAGATATTATCGACCTTGGCTGCGGTAACGGCATCGTCGGCTTGCTGGCAGCGGTCAGGAATCCGGCTGCACAGCTGCATTTTGTCGATGAGTCATTTATGGCGTTGGCGAGTGCGCGCAGCAATTTCCGCCATGCCTTGGGTGAGCAGTGTACGGCGCAGTTTCAGGCAGGCGACTGCCTGCAAGGTTTTGCGCCGGACAGTGCCGACCTCATTCTGAACAATCCGCCGTTCCATCAGCAACACGTCGTGGGGGATCATATCGCGCGCGAAATGTTTCGCCAGTCACACCTGACCCTCCGCGACAACGGAGAGCTCTGGGTGATTGGTAACCGGCACCTGGGGTATCACAGCGTATTACGCAAATTATTCGGCAATTGCGAACTGGTTGCCAGCAATGAAAAATTCGTGGTATTACGCGCTACTAAGCAGCCGGGCGCTACAACCCCGACCCGACTTGAGCCGGGTGCATCGGCTAAACCCAAGGATTCAACGGGACGGCAGAGACGTAACCAGAGCCGTCGGCCCGGAGCCGCGCGCGTGAAAAGCAGACGAAAATAATTCCGATTCCTGATCGCTCAGCTCAGTGCGGCCCCATATAGGCCACCAGCCTATGCAAGGCCGCTCAAACAGGACGAAAGTTGTACGCGAGGCAGGTAAACACTGGCGCCGGACGTTTCCTGCGCCCTTTTATCAAGACCCGCTACCAGCGCGGTACGCAGTACCATTGGATTTTTCTCTGCACGGATCCGATCGAACAACGTCTGGGCTTGCGGATAGGTCCTTTTCAGTAAAACAAGCCACTGTTTCAACCGGCCCGGTGCATAGCGTTTATCAACCACGTCGCTAAGCCGGTCAAAAAAATCGATGATCCAGGGTAGCAGCTCGGACCAGGACATCGGCGCAGGATCCTGCCCGGCTAATCGTCTTTTTATCTGACGTCCCAGATCGGGACAACTCACCAGCCCCCTGCCGATCATGACCGTGTCGCAACCGCTGACCAAGGCGCAGCGCAGATAATCATCCACGCTCCAGACTTCGCCATTGGCAATGACCCGGCACGACACCCGCTCGCGAATACGGGCTATCCATTCCCAATGCGCTGGCGGCTGATAACCCTCGACTTTCGTGCGGGCATGCACACAAATCTCACTCGCACCCGCGTCGGCCATCGCCTGCGCATTATCGAGCGCCAGCAATTTATCGGCGAAACCCAGGCGCATTTTGGCCGTTACGGGACAGCCGGGAGGAACTGCAGCGCGTACCGCTGTAACAATTTCGCCGATGCGCTCAGGATATTGCAGCAAAACGGCACCACCAAGGCTGCGATTAACCGTTTTGGCCGGACAACCGAAATTCAAATCGATTCCCGGAGCACCGAGCGATGCGGCCCGGGCGGCTGTGGCTGCCAGCAAGCCGGGATCACTGCCGAGCAATTGAACCCGGACCGGCACTCCTACAGCGGTCGTGCCCCCGTCGTCAAGTTCCGGTGCCAGCCGTCGAATCGCACGAGCTGGCAACACCCGATCAGATACCCGGATGAATTCGGTGACACAACGATCAATCCCTCCGATACGCGTCAACAGATCACGCATCAACGGGTCTACCAAGCCTTCCATCGGCGCAAGAAAAACGCTCACAATGATCTATCCCCATGGTTCGCAGCCGGCCATTGTAACACCGCGACTGATGCACTCCGATAAAAATCCCCCTGTCGCCAGCCCAATTTAGCGTTACGGCCCTATCAGCGGTTTTACTTCCACGCTGCCGAAAATTCACCGCCGTACAATACAAACAATACAAACAATACAAACAATACAAACAATACAAACAATACAAACAATACAAACAATACAAACAATACAAACAATAC
>JBFGYY010000186.1:0-6074 GCA_041587095.1 Motiliproteus sp.
AGCCGCCCGACGCTACGCGATTCCTGCCGAACATTGGCTGGACCTGTCCACCGGCATCAACGCCAATGGCTGGCCCGTCCCCCCGCTCCCGGCCTCGGTCTGGAACCGCCTGCCGGAACGCAATGACGGCTTGGAACAAGCAGCAACAACCTACTACGGTTGCGCAAACCTGCTACCGGTAGCGGGTTCTCAGGCGGCCATTCAGAGTCTGCCCTCGCTGTTCCCAAGCAGCCGGATCGGCCTGATCACACCCGGTTATGCCGAGCATGAGCACGCCTGGCGACTGGCCGGGCATCGTGTCACACCGCTGCAACCGGCTCAGATAGACGCCCGGCTGGACGAACTCGACATACTGCTGCTCATCAATCCCAGCAACCCCACCGGTCAGCATTATCACCGGGAACAACTATTAGCCTGGCAACAACGCCTGGCGGCTCGCGGCGGCTGGCTGATCGTCGACGAAGCCTTTATCGACACCGACCCGAGGCAGTCCGTATCCGCCGACTGTGGCCGTGAAGGTTTGGTGGTGCTGCGTTCGGTGGGCAAGTTTTTCGGTCTGGCCGGCATCCGCGCGGGTTTTGTGCTCGGTCCGGCAGACCTGCTAGACAGGCTTGACCGGCAACTCGGGCCCTGGACCTTGTCAGGCCCGGCACGCTGGGTCTGCCAGCAATGCCTTGCCGATCAGGCCTGGCAGACACAGAGCCGAGAAGATTTGCGTGCTGCTGGTATGCGGCTTAAGCAACTACTGAAGGCCACTATCGGCGCCGCTTCAAGCGTGGAAGGCCCAAGTCTGTTTAAGACCCTGCACCGTCAGGACGCCGCTATACTGCAGCAACAACTGGCCGAACGCGGCATCTGGGTACGCTACTTCCAGGGGCCCGAGCTGCTAAGGTTTGGGCTGCCCGCAAACGAGCTGGCTTGGCAACGCCTGACTCAGGCACTGCATGAATTGTCAGAAGATAACGGCCTGCTATCCAACACGAGAACCGATCATGAGTGAGCAAGAACGTAACGACCGCCACAAACTACGTATGCAACGCAAAAAAGCCGTCGTTGATGAGCGTGTCAAACAAGCCACGGAAGTACGCGGCGTCATTCAGCTGATAACCGGTAACGGCAAAGGCAAGAGCAGTTCCGCCTTTGGCACCCTGGCACGGGCTATTGGCCATGGCCAGAAAGTCGGCGTCACCCAGTTCATTAAAGGAAAATGGCAAAGTGGCGAAGAGATCCTGTTCGGTAACCATCCCGCGGTGACGTTTCGGGTCATGGGCAGCGGCTTTACCTGGAATACGCAGGACCGGGAACAGGATAAGCGCGCAGCACAACAGGCCTGGGAAGAAGCGGCAGTGATGCTGGCCAACCCGGATCTTTCGCTGGTTGTACTGGATGAACTGACCTACATGTTCAAGTACGACTACCTGTCACTGGAGACGGTGCTGACGGCTCTGCGAGAGCGCCCTGTGCAGCAACACGTGATCATGACCGGTCGGGGCGCCAAGCCGGAATTGGTCGAGATCGCCGATACAGTGAGTGATATACAGGATGTGAAGCACGCATTTCGCGCCGGCATCAAGGCGCAGGCCGGCTTTGACTGGTAAAAGGGGCGGTTAACACGCACCGCACTCGTTCACGGCAGGGACGCAGTTTCATCTTCTGCGGACTTGTCGCTCTCAAATATCCGATTGCGTATTTCAATAAAGCGTTCAACATTGGCATCGAATAACGCGACCAGCTCGGGATCAAAGCGACTGCCGCTGTGGCGGCGAATATAATCGGTGACTTTCTGCATATCCCAGGCCGCCTTGTAGGAGCGGGTACAACTGAGTGCATCGAACACATCGGCGATAGCCGCGATGCGCCCCATCAAAGGAATCGCATCTTCACGCAGCCCCTGGGGGTAACCGCGTCCGTCCCAGCGCTCATGATGGCTCAGGGCTATGGTAGCGCCAGCTTCGAGAATAGGTAAACCCGAGCCCGTCAGCATACGGTAGCCGATTACCGAGTGCTCGCGCATCGTTTCCCACTCCCCGTTCAGTAACGGCCCGGGTTTGTTGAGAACCTGATCCGGTACGCCAATTTTACCCAGGTCATGCAGCGGCGCAGACTGTTTAATTAGCTCGACATCAGCAGGGCAAAGCCCCGCTAATTCGGCCATTAATTCACAATAAAGTCCAACGCGCTGTACATGGCATTCCGTCTCGGCCGCCCGGCTTTCGACCATATCGCCCATACGGTAGATAAGCTGCTGCTGCGATTCGTTAAGCAGTTTATTCAGTTCGATATTATCCAAAGCGATTGATAGATTATCGCCGAAGATATTCACCAGATAGTGATCGATCGGCGATAGTTTTCGGGGGGCATCCAGAAAAAACAGCACCTTGTGGTGCTGGCTGGTGCAATAGATCAGGAGTTGATTATCCCCGAAACTGTTACTACCGCTCGCCAGACTCTGCTTCACCAAACGTTGACGCCCGGGTTCCAGATCGTCGAGCGTTAGTTCAATCCCCACCCCCTCGCTGCCGCCGGTGCAGAACTGTTCGAGCCGCTCCCGGCGATAATGGTAGGCCTCGACATCGAACAGATACACAACGGTATCGTCCAGATTTAACAGATACTTGAGCTGCTCGACCGCCGCATCCACAAACTCACCCAGCGCCTGCTTTTCATAGATACCACGGGAGGCTCGAATGACTTTTTGTAAGCCTATGCGGCTTTTTTGCAACGCTTCGATATCGCGGAACGAGCGCAAACAACTGTGCATGAGGGTATAGAGTTTCAGCGCGGTGAGCTCGGTTTTGTCTTTATAATCATCAATATCGTAGGTACGTATCACCTGAAGCTCTGGCGCTTGCCCGGGCTGCCCGGTTCTCAGAACGATACGCAACGCCTTGTCCTGCAGCTCATCACGTATATAACGAACCAGATCCAGGCCGGCATGTTCGGTTTCCATAACCACATCAAGCAAAGCCACAGAAAAACGTACCGGGCCATCCAGCAGCTCCCGCGCCTCGGCGGCACTATAGGCGGAGGTAAAATGCAACGCGCGCTCTTCGATAAACACATTACGCAGCGCGAGCCGGGTGACCCGATGAACCTCTTCCTCATCATCAACAATCAGGATATTCCAGGGAGGATGCTCGTCCGGCGCTTGCGCCTCGGTTTCCTCGCAGAATACCAGTTCGTCACTCATTGATTCCCCCTGCACGCACCACGACAAGCGTTACATCCGAGTAAGTATAGCTAGGTATGACTTACATAAGTCGCAACATCTAAATTGCTATTTGTCACAATATCACTTGACGCGCCTGAAGCAAATCCGCTTAATGGGCAGTAGTTAATACCCATTCAAAAAGTAATTGATAAGTATCAAAGCAACACACCTTTAAATACCTTAATGTATGCGGCCGTTTTATAGCGCGCGGTTAAGTAACAGGATGTTCACTTAGACAATAGCAGGGAAGAGCCCAAGTAGTTAATTGAAGGTCTCGTCCATGAAGAAGAATCTCCCCGTTACCCAGAAAGAGAAACGCTTCCCCCAGGACTACCACATCCTGTCTACGACGGATCTCAAAGGTTGTATCACTTACGTCAACCGGGAGTTTGTCAACGTCGCCGAATACTCCCCGGAAGAACTACTGTCGAAAAACCATAATATAATCCGCCATCCGGATATGCCTCCGGCTGCCTTCGCCGATTTATGGAACACGGCCAAACAGGGCGACTCCTGGATGGGCATTGTAAAAAATCGCGCAAAAAGCGGCGACCACTACTGGGTCGACGCCTACGTCACGCCCATCAAGCACGACGGTGAGATCACCGAATATCAGTCGGTGCGTTTTACCCCGACAGCTGAGCGCGTAGCCCGCGCAGAAAGCGTATACAAAAGCCTGAACAATGGTGAAACCCCGGCGGCCCTGAAACGCAGTGCCGTGCCCTACCACTTCAAGCTCTGGGCCGGCGCCGCGCTGGGCTTCAGTCCGCTGATCGGCTATGCCCTTTGGGCTGGCAACGGCATCATGGCGGGAAGCGCCGCGCTCCTGTCGCTGGGTTTAAGTCTGGTTATGCTTTATCTGGGCAGTAGCGGTATCAGAAAGCTGGCCAGCGACGCTCGCGCCAAGGTCGATAATCCGTTGATGCAGCACATCTACACCGGGCGCGGCGATGAGCTCGGACAGATCGAGCTTAGTAATCAAATGCTACGCTCGGAACTTCGCGCCGTCGTGGCGCGTGTCCGTGACTCGTCGGACCATCTGCAAGCCAGTGCGGATATTTCATGCACCACCATGAGCCACACAACCAAGGTTGCCGACCAGCAGCAGGAGGAGCTTTCCCAAGTCGCCGCCGCCGTTGAGGAGATGTCTGCTTCCGTGCAGGAGGTCGCGCACAACACCCTCACCAGCGCGACTGCCGCCGGCGATGCGCACCAGTCGACACAGGCCGGGATCCAGGAGCTCGAGGCCAGCTTAACAACGTTCCACAATCTGGCGGGAACGGTCAGCGACGCCACCTCAGCGATCCGCGAACTCGACAAACACAGCGCGAATATCGAATCGATGCTGGATGTGATCCGAACCGTCGCCGAACAAACCAACTTGCTGGCACTCAACGCCGCTATCGAAGCAGCCCGTGCCGGAGAAGCAGGACGCGGATTCGCAGTGGTAGCCGATGAAGTACGCACACTGGCCCAGCGCACCAGCGAATCTACCGATGAGATAGAAAAGCTGATCTCCAGCCTGCAAAGCGGGGTCAAGCAAAGCGTTTCAACCATGGAAATCAGCCAGAACCTGTCCAGCGCCAGCATCAATGAAGTCGAGAAAATTGACCAGCTGTTTCAGCGCATCGCCCAATCCGTGCAGAGTATCTCGGATATGAGCCACCAGAACGCCAGCGCGACCGAAGAGCAAAGCGCGGTTGCCAACGAGATCAGCGCTAATATCAACCGTATCCACGAGCTGGCTACCGAGTCTCAGGCATCGACGCGGCGGGCCGCGCAGGTCAGTCAGGAATCGTTGCAGCAAGCTTGTCGCCAGCAGTCGCTGGTCGATCAATTTCTGCGCGTCTAAGACCCCTTAGCGACTGCCCGGTTAACACTGACAGTCGCTTTAACGCTCCCGCCTTCCAGGGTAAAGCGAAGTCCAGAACCGGTCTTCGCAGCCTTTTTGCCAGCACTAACCCCGGTCGAAACAAGACAGCACCGTCACTACGGTCTATGGTAATAGCATCCCCTCGGCCTTAAGTGCCTCATCGTTACCAACGGGAGCGTTCGCAGTGATCAACGGTTTCGTTCCCGAGCCAAGGTTCGGGCACATTCATCACAGTAATGTCGCACTGCCCTCCCCGAAAAGCCGGCGGTTGCGGTTAATCAGCTACAACATACAAGTCGGTATCGGTACACGCGCTTACCATCATTACCTGACCCGCAGCTGGCAGCACTTCCTGCCACACGCGCAGCGTAACAACAACCTCAATCGCATAGCCAAACTACTGGGTGATTACGACATTGTGGCGTTACAGGAAGCTGACGGCGGCAGTTTACGCAGTCAGTTTGTCAATCAGGTGGAATATCTGGCTGAGACCGCAGGCTTCCCCTATTGGTATCAACAGCGCAACAGGAACCTGGGAAAACTGGCCCAGCACAGTAACGGCTTGCTGAGTCGTTATGCGCCCCATGTTCTGGAAACACACCGTTTGCCCGGGCTTATTCCCGGTCGCGGCGCTATCGTGGCACGATTTGGCGAAGGCCCCGACGCCCTGATGCTGGTAGTACTGCACCTGGCCCTGAGCAGCCGGGCCCAACGCAGGCAGCTGCACTATATCCGTGAACTCATTGGGGCACAGCGCCATATTATTATCATGGGCGACCTGAATAGCCCTCTACAGCATTTGATGCTGAATACTGCGCTCCGCGACCTCGATCTGCATCCTCCCCTGGATGACCTGCACACGTTTCCCAGCTGGAAGCCACGTCACGACCTGGACCATATACTGATCAGCGCCAACCTCAACGTTCACAAACAACGGGTTGTTGATCTGCCCCTGTCAGATCATTTACCCATCGCCATGGAGATCGACCT
>JBFGYY010000187.1:0-6051 GCA_041587095.1 Motiliproteus sp.
GTATTTTCTGCGACCACGTGGGAGAACTTCACTTCCATCGGCGCAGCGGAAGCAAACTGAGCACCCAGGGTAAGAGCGGCGGTAGCAACTGCGGCAGTTAAAAGACGCATAAATCTATCCTCGATTGTATTTCTTTATGGTTATAGGTCGAACAAAACGACGGACATCAAGCGACCAGACTCGCGTCCTGCCAAAGTAGCTTCGGCGTAAATGTTCGGAACAGTCCATACATAGCAACAGCTGTGCCAACAACGAGAAAACGATGTAAATCCTTATGCGATCAATAAGATGAAAATATCTAACCCCTGAGATGAAATAATCTACACACTCAGAAGTGGCGAAGTACCGCCTATCACAAAAAGCACAATGGGTGAAAAACGTACATTTACTGCTGCTCAAGCCCGCAAGCAAAACCTAGACCAAAGTCTAAGCCACAGAAAACAAACACTTAATTTGAATCCCAACGGAAAATGGCCCATGCAACTGAGCCAGGGTAGTGCCAAACGCGGTATAGAGAAGGCGGATAAGAAGTGATTCATCTAACGATAGTTATAGCGGGTGATGCCAGAGGTATTAAACACATGAACGATAGGCGCAGGAAATAGCATCTTCAAAAGCAGCCCTGTAACGGACTGCTTTTCATCGAATTAAGCGCAAGAGGCATCAAAAGGCGTTCTCAGCTGCCCCACTGCCTGACGGAACCTACATCCAGATGAACAAACTCGCTCTTGCGATAAAAACCGACCCCCCCGGCACGTAATGCCAGCGCCGATTCCCGTAATTGCTCCAGAGCGATGCCCGGAACCCGGATATCCACAGCCATCCCCTGCATGTGCAGGCTTTTCTTAGCCACGCCCGTGCTGCGCCGATTCAGCATCGCATTGGTTTTCGGCGAACGATACGCGGAGATGATATGAAACTCATTATCACCGCCCAGATTCTGATCGAGGCGGAACAGCAGCTCCAACAGGCGGTGATCCATGCCGATCTGATCATCAGTTCGGTGGTCACGCATCAAATGTGAAATCTGCTCCAATCCCGGATGGTGGTAATCGCCTTGCTGCCAGAATGTCCCTGACAAACGCTCTCCGGTATGCAAGCTGAACAGATTCAATGACTTGGCAAGCGGTTGCGACGCCGACCAACTAAAGGGCGCAACCAACAATCCACACGCGCCCGCAAGGGATGCACAAAACTGCCGTCGCCCCAACTCTTTCTCTACTTTATCAACCACTCAAGACCGCCTTTTGTACAAAAAACAAACAGCGGCTGAGTATGCCGGAAGCAGAAATTAATGTATATGCTGCTGATCAAATTTTAATCAGAAAGATTTATCGCCTATTGAGGCGCTGTCTTTCTGATAAATATCTTCTCGAAAATTAAGCACGTTGCCGGTATCTAACCAGGCAGTCCAGTAAGTTACGTAGAGCGGAACAGGTGTGGATAACCGGATACGATGGGTATCAGTGCCGGATAAAACCGCGTCTAACTCTTCGCCCTGCTGGCTCTTCACAACACCGCTATCAGCAACCAGCTCCTCGGCCAGCAACCTTGGGTATTCCAGACGAACACAGCCGGAACTAAGGGCGCGCTCCGAGCGGTCAAACAGATAGCGTGATGGCGTGTCATGCAGATAGACCGCAAAGTCATTGGTAAAATCGAATTTTATTTTCCCCAGCGCATTGTTTTTACCCGGGGGTTGCCAGAAGCGAAGATAGGGTGACCCTTGATACAGACTGACACTGTCCGCAGCGCCCACCGCAAGCTCTTGCTGCTTTGTCCCGAAACCAGCCACTACCCTCAGATTATTTTTTACCAGATAATCACTGTCCCGGCGCCACTCCGGCAAGATATCCCGATATGCGATCCCTTTAGGCACATTCCAACCGGGATTCACAACCATGGAGTGAATCAACCCTGTCAATACCGGTGTACGCTGCTCATCACGCCCGATAATGGTTTTCATCTCTAACTCCAAAGCGCCTTGATTGTAATAACGCAACCGATACTCGGGCAAATTCACCTGAATAAAACGCTTCCCCTTAGTCTCATTCAACTCTCGTTGACGAATTCTGTTCAGCTCAATTTGTGCAGCACGTTGCAGGGGAGAAATATTCAATGCCTGACGGGTTCGGGGCCCGACCACCCCGTCAGGGCTTAGCCCATGCCGGCGCTGAAAATGTACCACGGCCCGCGCAAGCCCCGGCTCCATAACAGAACCCCGCGTGGACAAAACCTTTTGACCATAGTCGCCGCTAGCAGCCAGAAGTGTTCGAAGTCGAATAACCTGTGGATGATCAAGGCCTTGTTTTAACAAGGGCCCATCCGCAAGTGGCTGCCATTCCCCCTGCTGCCCCCAACGGCGGTAGTATTCCGCCGCGTCGTGCAGTGAAGAGAATCGATAGCGCCTCTGATCAGAGCCTTTGGCCAGCCCAGCATCGCGGGCAATACCAGCAGTGGCGACGTCATCCGCCACTGAAAGCAGCGCCACTGGCGATGGCGAAGGCGAAGGCGAAGATGAAGAAGATGAAGAAGAAGAAGAAGAAGATGTGTAGTTCGGGCTGGGTAAGCCTGCGGGCAAGATCTGCTGCGCTTGAGCCCCAAATGACCCCAGCACCAACATGACCCACCCTAGCTGCCACCGGGACATATGCCGCTCCCCGCAATAACTGATCTACAAAAGCAAGGGCGGCATACCGAAGAGATACGAAAGCGTCCCCCTGCCGCCCCCTGCACTACTTAAGGTTAGACAAAGAAAAGCAGCGGGGTTTCCTGCACGGCGAATATTACCTCTGCAACCGCGTCGCAAATGAGCGGTTCAACAATTCAGCCCGACGCTGCTGACAGGATGTGACAGAGAAATAAGACAATTGCGGCAAATGGCCTGAATAATGCGCGGGTCCGGACCTGCGCATTATTCAGTTAGTGCGGACTCACAAAGCCGTGAGCGTGGTTCAATTTTTGTAATCCTGTTTATCCAGGCCGTACTTGCGCATTTTGTCGTACAGCGTTTTGCGCGGCAGCCCCAGATTATCCATGGTGTCTTTAATACTTCCCTGCTGACGGGCCAGCTCTTCTGCGATAAGCATACGCTCAAAGCGCTCAACTTTATCCGGCAATGAGAGCCCCAGCACCTTATCATCTGTCGGGATCAGCTGGTCGAACTCAAAGGTACAGGCCTCCCCCAGCAGCACATAACGTTCTGCAACATTGCGCAGCTCCCTGACATTGCCCGGCCAATCGTGCGTCATCAGGCTATGCACACGCTCAGCGCTTAGCGCGGGCACTTCGCGCTGGAAGGCCGCAGAGGCGATCAAGGCAAAATGCTGAAACAGCAGTGGAACATCTTCCCGTCGGTCCCGTAACGGCGGGATATCGACTTTCAGCACATTCAGGCGATAGTAGAGGTCCTCGCGGAATGCGCCTTCGTTACTCAGCTGCAGGAGGTCGGCTTTGGTCGCCGCGACGATGCGCAGATCGAGCGGAATCGCATCATTGCTGCCTAAACGCTCGATGCTACGCTCCTCCAGCACCCGCAGTAATTTAATCTGCAGGGACATGGGCATGCTTTCGATCTCATCGAGAAACAATGTCCCTCCATGGGCATGCTCCAACTTTCCGATCCGCCGGCTCTTGGCATCGGTAAAGGCTCCCTTCTCGTGTCCGAACAACTCACTTTCCATGAGATTTTCCGGAACACCGCCACAGTTGATCGCAACAAAATTGTGATCCTTACGCGAGCTATTCTCGTGAATGCAGCGTGCGACAAGATCCTTACCTGTGCCCGTTTCCCCCATCACCAGGATATCTGCCGGCGTATCGGCAACGCGGGATAACAGCAGTCGCATGCGCTGAATGGGCAACGTATTTCCGATCACGCGCGGGCCCGGAGCGCTCTGCGCTTCCAGCTCCTGGCGTAAACTACGGTTTTCGATGGTGAGCGCGCGCTTTTCCATCCCGCGGCGTACCACGTCGACCAGCAGATCGGCCGGAAACGGCTTCTCAATAAAGTCATAGGCGCCATTTCGCATCGCGCTGACGGCCATAGAAATATCGCCGTGTCCGGTGATAAGAATCACGGGCAGATCGGGATCGATGGAGTGGACCTGCCTCATCAGCTGCAGACCGTCGATCCCCGGCATATTGATATCGGTGACAATCACACCGGGCCAGTTATCACTGAGGTGCTGCGAGGCCTTATCGGCATTATCCAGTGCGAGGACGTCATAACCGGCAAGTTCCAGCGTCTGGCTTCCCGCAGTGCGAATATGCGTTTCATCATCGATGAGGATAACAGGGAGAGGTTCTGTGCCCATAGCCATTACTTACCACGCGAGGAAGAAGGGGCGAACATAATAGCAAACAATACGCTGAGCTGCAGAGTTGCCCGCTAGCGTCCTCGTCCTTCGATTAAACCGGGCCAGAGGCTGGCCAGTATCGCCGAAAGGTTAAAGTGGAAGGGCGCGGAAGTCATCTCCACTATCGCCATGCGTTTCTGGCTGGTATCGCGCAACTCACCCTGTTCCAGATGATCGCCCTGTGACGAGATAATAACGGCCACCTCCGGAAACGGTTTATCTTTGCAGATCCGGGTCACAACCCCCACTTCGCCGTTGGCCAGCCGGACCCAGGTGCCTGGCGGAAAGATGCCCAGGCAATCCCGGAGCGCGCGAGCCATGTCAGGGTCAAGGGTGATGTTACGCGACATGAAAATTTCCCGCTGCGCATCCTTGGGCAACATGGCCTCGCGATCGCCCCTTGGCCGCATCATCGCCACATAAATATCGGCGACAGCCAGAATTTGTGCGCCCTGCGAAATCTGGTCATCATGCAGGCCCAGCGGGTAGCCGGTACCATTAAAACGCTCATGGTGCTGTGAAACCGTTTCGAGCCATAGCGCATCCCGAACCCCGGCCTTCATCAGAATACGGCAGCCTAACAGCGGATGCTTGCGGATTAACTTGCGTTGCGCGTCGGTAAGCTCGGTTCTTTGCCGATCCAGCGTTTCCATCTGCAACTCCAGCATCCCGATATCCTGAGTCATCGCCGCACACATGAGCAAGAGACGCGCCGATGGCGTCATCCCAAACTCCTTGCCCATCTGTTCACAAAGCACCGCAACAAACAATTCTTTGACATGTTTATAGCGTGCGGAACGGTTTAACTGCAGGGCAGCGAGGACACCATCGCTGTTGGTCTTGGTAGCGGACTGAATCTGGTGCGCCAGATACAGACAGCGGGAGATATGCTTGCGGTCCGGGGAGACTAAGAGCTGTTCGTAAGTTTCAAGCAGAAAATCGTGACGCCGGTCAGCCCAGGCAAAGACGCTGAGCATCGATTGGCTTTTATGGGCGGATTCTGGACGGCTCATCGCTTTACCCTAATCGCTCGTCCCTGAATCTCACACTATGATGAAATAATAGCTTGAATACTACGCATTAATTTTCACGATAACCGAAGGCGGATTATCAATCAATAATGGTAACCATTTGATATAAAAATAAACTCTCTGCAAATGATCGATGTCAAGTAACATCAATATAGGCGCATACCCGATTATTAAGTATGGTTATGATAGCTGATTATCTCTGCGGGCAGTTTATCCAGTGGCAGCGAACGCTGCACCGCACCCGCTTTCACCGCTTCCTTCGGCATGCCATACACGACGCAGGTCGCCTCATCCTGAGCCAGCGTGGTTGCCCCGGCCTGTCGCATCTCCAGCAAGCCGTTAACACCGTCATCGCCCATACCGGTCATGATGATGCCCAACGCATTAGGGCCGGCGAATTTCGCAACCGAGCGGAACAGCACATCCACCGAGGGGCGATGGCGGTTAACCAGCGGACCGTCGACCACCTCGACATAGAACTGAGCACCACTGCGCTTGACCATCATATGCTTGCCGCCTGGCGCGATCAGTGCCAGTCCCGGCAGTACCCGGTCCTGATTGCAGGCTTCACGGACCGTAATCTGGCACAGCCCGTCCAGGCGCTGGGCAAAAGCTTCGGTAAACTTTTCCGGCATATGCTGCACGATTACGATCGGCGGTGA
>JBFGYY010000188.1:0-6048 GCA_041587095.1 Motiliproteus sp.
AGAGCCAGGAACAGATGTCGTTGTCCCTGTCCGGGACCGAACTGGGCTTGTGGGATGTGAATTTTCTGACCGGTGAGATCAAAACCAATCCCCGTTGGTCCGAGATGCTCGGTTATCCGGCCGAAAATCTAACCAAGAGTTTTGAAACCTGGCAGCAATTGGTGCATCCCGATGATTTGCCCGTGGCGATGCTGCGCCTGGCCGAGCATATTCATGGAAAGAGAGATGTGTACCAGGCGGATATCCGTATGCGCTGCAGCAACGGCGATTGGAAATGGGTCCAGACCAAGGGCAAGGTGTTTGAGCGTGATGCGCAGGGCAGACCGCTGCGCGCGAATGGTACACACCTGGATATAAGCGAGCGCAAAGCTCTGGAGCATCAACTGAAGACGCTGACGCTGGCCGTGGAGCACAGCCCCGTGGCGACGGTATTTACCGATACAACCCCAAAGATCATCTACGTTAACCCGCGCTTCACCGAAGCTACAGGGTATAAGAAAGAAGATGTTATCGGGAAGAATCCCAAGTTGTGGCAGTCGGGTAACACGCCGCTGAAAACCTATCAGGAATTATGGGACACCATCACGCATAAACGGGTCTGGAGTGGTGAACTCTGGAATAAGTCAAAGGATGGGGCGCCGGTACTGGAAAGTATCTCTATCGCGCCGGTGGTCGATGATGACGGTGAAGTAACCAATTACGTGGCGATTAAACAGGACATTACCGAAAAGCGCCAGATGGAGGAAACGATCTGGTTTCAGGCCAATTATGACCAACTTTCCGGGCTGGCAAACCGCAACAGTTTTCTTGAACGTTGTCGTTTAGCTTTGGCGCGCGCCGAGCGCCACGGGCAAAAAGTGCTGGTGGTGTATATCGATCTGGACCGCTTCAAACCGGTGAATGATACCTACGGTCATTCGGCCGGCGACTATGTTATCCAAGAGTTTTCTCAGCGCTTAAAAGGCGCGATTCGTAGCTCTGACACCGCCGCGCGTATGGGCGGCGATGAATTTACCGTTGTGATTGAAGACCTTCATGAGCAGCAATCGATTGCGTCAATTATTGATCAGATCCATGAGTCCGTGGTGAGCCAGCCCTATGTCTTGTCGGCTGAATTGACAGGGAAAGAGCCGGTCGAGGTTAGCATCGGGGCGAGCTTTGGCTTCGCTGTCTATCCGGACCATGGCCGCTCGCTTGAGGCGCTCCTGTCTCAGGCAGACGGCGCCATGTACGCCCATAAACAACAAAAGGTGAGGACGGCGACACAATAACAGCGCCGCTGTAAACAGGCATCGACCGTTGGCGTTTTTCCGGGGCAGTGGCCGGCGTCCGCACTGTTAATCGATAGTCAGGGCTGCGCCGGCACGCACCGCATCAATTCTGAAAAGCTTCCCGGGTTAGGTTGTCGGTTTTATCTTCACCCACGACGATATTGTCTTCAATGCGGATTCCGCCGAACTGACGCAACTCGTTGACGGCATCCCAGTTCACCGCGACCGATTTTTGGCGCAGTTGTTCAAGCATGCAGGGAATAAAGTAGAGCCCGGGTTCCACGGTAATAACCATGCCGGCTTCCAGCGGCCGCGTCAGGCGCAGGAAGGGGTGGGCTGCGGGTGGTGGCAGGGGCGTCCCGGCGGAATCCGCTTGTAGTCCGCCGACATCGTGTACCTGAAGCCCGAGCAGGTGGCCCAGACCGTGCGGATAAAACAGGGAGGTAATGCCGGTGTCCACTAGTGCTTCAGGCGAGCCGCTGACCAGATCAAAGCGGCTCAGTAGTTCAGCGATACTCAGGTGCATCGACAGGTGCAGGTCGACAAACGAACAACCGGGTTGAATCCTGTCAATCAGTGCTTGCTGAGCGACATCAAGGGCCTGAACCAGGTCGTCGAAAAGGCCTGGGCGGGCGCTGTAAGTACGGGTAATGTCGGCGGCATAGCCGTGAACGCCGGCACCGGCGTCGATCAGGAAACTGTGGCTGGTTTCAGGGGGCTGGCGATCAAGTTGCTGGTAATGCAGCACGGCGCCATGATCGTTCAGAGCGATGATATTGCCGTAAGGCAGTTCGCTCTCGCAGTGCTGAGTAGCAGCCAGATAGGCCTGCTGGATCATAAATTCGGAGGCGCCGCTGCGAAAGGCGTGTTCAGCGGCCCGGTGGCCAAGTACGGCCCGTTGATTGGCTTGCCGTATACAGGCAATTTCGTATTCGCTCTTGATCGCACGCTGCCAGTCGAGTGCGTGCAGTAATGCCGGCGGATTGACTGTATCGATTCCCCAGCGCCGGGCCAGATCGGCCTCTTCGCCGATAAAGGCGAGTCGTTGGCCTTTTGGCAGAGAGCTACCGATCTGCTCCAGCTGACTGATTTCGACGACATCAAAACAGTCTGCCCAGCTACTGCTCGGACTGCCGGCGGGCAGGTGCCAGAAATCCTCCGGATTAAAATAATAGACAAGCGTTTGCTGGCCGGGGCGGATCAGCAGCGCACAGTTGGGGAGGCGCGGCAGGGGCAGCCAGGCTTTAAAGTGCGGGTTGGCGACAAAGGCAAAATCGTAATCGTCGAGAAACCGGCGCCGGGGGCTGCCGCTGAATATCAGGACCCCATCCAGGGATTGCTCGGTGAGCAGGGCGTGGGTGCGGGCCGTTAACCGGTCGACGTGCTGGGAATAACTTTGATCAAGGCTCATGGTGTTTGCGTCTCAATGGGGTGACTCAGCGCTTCGATGCGCTGCCACAATGCGTCTAAGGCACGATGGGTGTTGTGCCGGGAGCGATAGATGCGGATTTCCAGAGGTATGCGCCAGTCGTTATCGCCAGCGGCAACCAGCCCCTGCGAGCCGCCGCTGTCAAGAATCCGCTCGGGTAGCCAGCCGACACCGTAGCCCTGACCGATCATCGCCTTGACGCTGATCGCCTGAGAGTTTTCGGTGACGGTTAACAGGTGGGGTTGCAGGCGCTGGCGACGCAGGTGGTCGGCAATGACGGGATTGAGAAAGGTTTTACTGTTGTAGCTGATATAGGGCAACGGTGCCGCGTCCCGGCCCGGTAGCTGAAACTTGGCCTGACCGGTTGCATCTTTTGCGGTCACGGGCAGCAGGGTTTCCTCTGCCAGAGTCAGGTAGCAGTAATCGTTGCTCTCCAGGGCATGCAGGAAATCGATCGCCGGGTGCCAGTAGCACAGTACCAGGTCACAATCACCGGCCTGTAACGCCTGAACAAAATCGCTGCCCATCCAGTCGGTAGATTTGAGGTTGACCGCCAGTTCGGTATCGGTTTCAAGAGCGGACCACCAGGGCTGGAAGTAGCTCAGGTACAGCGTCTGGTTGGTAGCGAAACGCAGCTTTTCGGCTTCAGCGCGTTCCATATCCAGGCACTGTTCTTTGGTATCGCGTAAAGTGCGCAGAATCGATTCGCTGGCCTGCAAAAACAGTTTGCCCGCAGGCGTCAGCGATAAAGGCAGGGTGTTGCGATCGATCAGCAACACCCCCATCTCCTCTTCGAGCATCTTGATCCGGCGACTGAACGTTGGCTGGGTCACGTTCTGCTCGTCGGCGGCACGGGAGAAGTGCCGGACCCGGGCCAGGGCGCAAAAGTCTTCCAGCCAGCGAACTTCCATTAACGCAATGCTCCGGCTGAAACGGCGTCGAACATGTCGGGGCGTCGATTCACCGCAGCTGTTCCAGAACGCTGAGGATCGGTATCAGTAAGGCTTCCCCCAGACGCTGGCTGCGTGCCTCGTTCCAGCCGACACGCTTATCCGGCCGGTCAGCATTATCCTTGAAAGGCAGTTCCAGGGTCAGGGAGAGGCAACCAAAGCGTTCTCCCACCTGGTTACTGGCCAGAGTCAGGGTTTCTGCGCCAAACTGCTCTTTTTCGTAGCCGTAACGGGTTTGAAAATCGGGGGAGGCGGCCAGAAATGCGGCGCTGAAGGCGCTTTCCAAACGCTCAAGCTGTGGCGTGAAGCCCGGGTTGGCACCACAGCCGGCGACGAAGTTGTAGGGCAGGCTCTCATCGCCGTGAATATCGAGAAACAGGTCCACACCGGTGCCTTGCATCCGTTCCATTACGTGGTAGACCTCGGGGCTGCGCGCAAGAGAGGGCGTTTGCCACTCACGATTCAGGTTGACCCCTTGGGCATTGGTGCGCAGATGCCCGCGCACGCTGCCGTCCGGGTTCATATTGGGCACCAGATAAAACACGGCACTTTCGAGCAGTGCCGTCGCCACGGGATCGGATTCATCCAGCAGGCGGTCGATCACCCCTTCCATCAGCCATTCGGCCATGGTCTCCCCCGGATGTTGCCGGGCCGTGATCCAGATGCGCCGACGCCCTTCCTCCGCTGAACCGATCTGCAGCATATCCAGATCGCGGCCATCCAGTGTGGAGCCCAGCCTGTGGCTGCGAACGCGCGCCGATTGCTGTGCAAGCGCCAGACGGTCCAGGTGTCGCTCCCAGCTATAGGGCGTAAAGTAGGCATAGTAGACACTGTCCTGCTCGGGGCGATGCTCAATGATCAACTCACCGTTTTCGATCCGGGTGGGCACCAGAAACCAGTGCTGACGGTCGTAAGAGGCGCGGGCCCGGTAGTTATCCCAGCCAGCAGGGTAAGCGGCTCCGGCAGCGTTCTCCAGGCGCAGGCGACAGGCCTGATGGCGCGCTCCGCTGAGGCGGAAATAAAACCACTGGTAAAAGGCGCTGTCCTGATCCGGCCGGATAGACAGGCGGATATCGTCGGCCTTCTGCGTCGAAATGCTGACAATGTTGCCGCCATCGAAGGCCGCGCTGATACGCAAATCGGTCATGTGAACACTCTTTACAATCCGGTTGTCCGGCAATTATAACCGGCTTTCTTCAATACCGTGGCAGGCAACCTGGCTACCGTCACTCTGGGTAATTAATTTGGGGATCTCCTGTCGGCAGCGGTCGTTGGCGTGCGGACAGCGACCATGAAATACACAGCCGCTGGGCAGGTTAACCGGTGTGGGCACCTCGCCCTGCAAGCGAATATGGCTGGGGCGATCATCTTTCAGGCGCGGAATAGCACTCATAAGTGCCTGGGTATAGGGGTGCTTGGGCGTTTCGAACAGGGTTCGTGTGGGCGCCAGCTCACAGACGGTGCCGAGATACATGACGGCAACGCGGGTACCGAAGTGTTCCACGACCGCCAGATCGTGGGTGATGAACAGGTAGGTCAGGTTGTGCTCTTCCTGGGCTTTCATCATCAGATTCAGAACCTGCGCCTGAATCGAGACATCCAGGGCTGAAATGGGCTCATCAGCGACCACAAATTCCGGGTCAAGGGTTAGCGCGCGGGCGATGGAGATCCGCTGTCGCTGCCCACCCGAAAACTCGTGGGGGTAACGTACGCCCCAGGCCGGATCGATACCCACATCGAACATGACGGCCTTCACTTTATCCCGGATCTCGGTTTCCGACATCTGCGGGTTATGGAAACGAACCGGCTCCTCCAGCGTTTGGGTGATGGTCTTGCGCGGATTAAGCGATGCATAGGGGTTCTGGAAAATCATCTGCATCTTTTTACGGTAGGGCAGTAGTGCGCGGTCCGACAGGTTGTCGATCCGTTCTCCGCCGTAGTGGATGCTGCCTGCGCTGGGTTTGAGCAGGCCCATCACGGTGCGCGCAACGGTAGACTTGCCACAGCCGCTTTCACCTACGACACACAGGGCTTCGCCCTTGATAACATCTAGATTTACGCCATTGATGGCATGAACATGTTCCTGATGGCGGAGATATTAAAGCGCTTTTCGAGGTCTCTGATCTGTAGAATCTTTTCTGGTGTATTCATCATCTGTCGCCTTCGCTCGCTGCCTGACCGGCCTCATCTTGCATCGCCTTTACCATGTGGCAGGCTACGGAGCAGCCGCCGGATGTGGTGAATTCAGGCAGTGTCCGCGTGCAGGCATCCATGACGAAATCACAGCGAGGATTAAAGGCGCAGCCGGTAGGAATATTCTGCAGTCCCGGCATCGATCCGGGGATCTGGTTCAGGCGCTGCCCCGGCACGGTTTGCTGGGGCAGGGCATTGATCAGGC
>JBFGYY010000189.1:0-6036 GCA_041587095.1 Motiliproteus sp.
ATCGCACGCCTGGTTTGCGGTCTATTCACCCGGGGAGGGCTGGTTCGAATTTGACCCGACCAACGACAACATGCCCGCCGAGCATCATATCACCACCGCCTGGGGGCGCGATTACGGCGATGTGTCGCCCATCAAGGGGGTATTTTTTGACGGCGGCAAAAGCCAGAAACTGAGTGTATCGGTGGATGTCAGCCGCATAGAGCACAGCCGCTATAACAATCTACCGGTTACCGACCGGCGCGAGAATAATTAGCGGTTAACGCCGCTGAGCTACCCGGCAGGTTGCTAAAATGTAACTGCCGCGGCCAAAACCGGAGCGCAGAACAGCGCTCTCCACTCCTGAGCCTGTGGCTATTTGCAACCCTGATCGTTAGCCGAAGCGGCCGCTCAGGTCGAGACTCGATTCTTTGCCGATGCGGCCGACGTTGCCGTTTAGCCAGGCATCCGCTTCCTGGCGGCCAAGAGCTTTCAGGCCCAGTAAAAAATCCAGGCGCGTGTCGTATTTACTGGATTGCGGCATGGCGGCCATGCGTTCGTGGGTCTCGATAAGGTGAAATTTGAGCTTCTTGACCCGTCGCTCGGCGGTTCCCAATAACAGGTATTTGCCTTTGACGGTTTCATGCGTTTGCACAATATCGCGCATTTCACGCAGGAAGGCGTTGTTGAAACTGAATTCGGCGATTCGGGCCGAAATAGAGCTGCTGTCCATTGGCAGTTCGTCCCGCTCCAGCGGCTGCAGCAGCACGATCAGAATGTCTTCGGTATTACAGTCGAGTATCAACGGGTAAAGCGCCGGATTGCCTGAATAGCCGCCATCCCAGTAAAACTCGCCATCAATCTGAATCGCCTTGTGGATAGTGGGCAGGCAGGCTGACGCCATCACGTGATCTATCTCCAGCTCCTGCTCCCGAAACAGTTTGATTTTGCCGGTTTTAACATGGGTGGCGGCAATAAATAACTTGAAAGGCTGTTGCTCCCGCAGCAGTGCAAAGTCGACCATCTCCGTGACGAGGTCGCGTAGCGGGTTGATATCCATAGGGTTAAGGTCGTAAGGCGAACTACCCTTTGAAAACTGCATCAGAGTGCGGTTCATGCCTTGCTGGAGTGTGTTGCCGAAGGCGCCGCAACCGTATTGTGTCAGCCAGCGCGAAGGGGAGCTTTCGGCTACCCGGTGCCAGAATTCAGCCAGTTTATTCTGTGCGCCCAGGTGTTCGCCTTCACACCAACCCTGAGCGAGCATGAGCGCATTCATCGCCCCGGCACTGGTGCCACTGATCGCTTCAATTTCCAGGGCGTGTTCGTCCAACAGCCGATCGAGCACGCCCCAGGTGAAGGCGCCGTGGGCGCCGCCACCTTGCAGAGCTAGGCTTAGATGCTTTGCATTCATTGGTGACCTCCCGTTTGGAAAGTTTTTGTGCAATGCACAATAGATTGCGCCGGGCTTACGCTTTTGTCAAAGAAATTTAGTCAACAATGCGGTGCTGCAATGTCGAAAGTCTATCGGCAGGTGATAAATACCGGAACCGGATCTGTTGGCTGGGCGGGCAGGGGAAGGGGCCGTTTGAAGGCGTGAAAGCGCTGCCTGATTCGGCGCTTTGCGGTACATTGTGGCAGACTAGGCCGCGATGTTGAGCAGCAGGGGCTGTGCCGCAGGGGGGTAAATGCGCATCATTGATGTTCGAGTGTTCGAGTGTTCGAGTGTTCGAGTGTTCGGGTGAGAGGGTGAGAGGGTGACGAGTGTCTCGACGAAAAATAACAAACCTGTGCTATTTGATGAATGAGTTTGTGCGCGAGAGCC
Source organism: Motiliproteus sp. (assembly GCA_041587095.1). Classification (GTDB taxonomy): domain Bacteria; phylum Pseudomonadota; class Gammaproteobacteria; order Pseudomonadales; family Balneatricaceae; genus Motiliproteus. The sequence continues at coordinate 1,799 of JBFGYY010000189.1, forward strand.
TGGACAATGTCCATCGGGCATTCGTCGTTCTCATCGCGGTTTACGGCTTCGCTACGCGAAAGGTTGTCGCAGACTCGCGGCAGTTATAGCCGGGGCAATGCATGGGTGAATGAGAAGGGGCTGTTGATGCAAAAGTGGATTGGTAATGAATGAGCAGCAGATTCAGCGGGGCTTGGCGGTCCTGGCCTCTGTGGATGAGGATATCGACCGGGCGTTGCGTCGTTTGGGCCCTCCGCCACCCAGACTGCGTCCGGCAGGTTTTGAAACATTTCTATCGACCATCGTCAGCCAGCAGATCTCCACCGAAGCCGCGCGGGCGATTATGGGCCGGGTCAGCGGGCTGCTTCCGGTCTGTAGTCCCGCTGCATTGCTGACGTTGGCGGACAGTGACCTGCGCGCTGCCGGGTTGTCGTTTCGCAAGATCGAATACGCCAAAGGCCTGGCCGAGGCGGTTCAGGACGGTCGCTTCGATATCGAGGCGTTGGCCGAGATGAGCGATGCCGAGGCGATTGAATCGATTATCCAACTGCGCGGCTTCGGGCGCTGGAGCGCCGAAATTTATCTGATGTTTTCCCTCAAGCGCCAGGATATCTTTCCCGCCGATGATCTGGCCTTGCTGGTGGCGCTGGGGCGTCTGAAAGGCTTGCCCGACAAGCCGACACCGAAGCAGGCCCGGGCGCTGATCGCGCACTGGGCGCCGTGGCGCAGCGTCGGTTCGCTGTTTTTATGGCATTACTACCGGGGCGCGCCGGCTTGAGGGCCCCCGCTAGTCTCGACAGCTTTCGCTTAATGCACCGCGCGCAGATCCTGTACCAACGCGCGGCGCACCTCGGGGCTGACCAGCACCGGTTCGGCCTGCAAAATGCCGCCGTCGATGCCGATTCTCAGCGGCTGATCATCACGCAGGCTCTGGCAGGCTTCCACCGGCAGCGGGAAGCGCAGGAAGTGAACGCTGGAGGTCTTCTCGGCGTTTTCCCGTTCCAGGTCCTCATCGGCGATAGCGTAGACCCGGGCCTGCTCCCCCACCTGTAGCCAGACCTGGCGTTCGACGCCGCGTAACCGTGCCAGCATTAGTTTGCGCTCGCTTTCGTCGTCATATTCCAGCATAAACGTGGCTTTGAGGTTGTCGCCGTCGGGAATCAGGGGGTTATAGGTATCCAGCTCTTCCTGAATGGCGGCGGGTTCGAAGATGCGCTCGATACGCAGCATCTCCTGAATCTGGTAGCGCATGGTCAGCGCATCCTCAAAGCAGAGCCGGGCGTGAGGGCCGATGGCCACCTGACGCTGCTTCTTATGGGCGATCACCTCGCGGCGAAAGCGCGGGCGCTGCTCGGCGTACTGCTCAAGCGACCAGAGGTCACTGCGGCTTAATTTCGACATAGCGGACTCCTTAAATACCGTAGGCTTGTCGCAGCAGCGACATCGGATGGCTGGGGGCGTCGCTGCGCGCTGACAGGTGGCCGATATGCGCGGCCGCCATGGGGCAGTCGCTGGCAAAATGATCGGCGGCTTGCTGGTCGACTTTTTTGACCACCGGGCGGGCCAGCTTCACGGCGTGAGCGTGGGTTTCGACCTTGACCGCGTAAGTGCCGTCATGCCCCGAACAGCGTTCGATAGGCTGAACCCGGGTGTCGGGTACCAGGCTGAGAATATCGCGGGTTTTCAGGCCGATATTCTGTACGCGCAGGTGGCAGGCTACGTGGTAGCTGACATCTCCCAGCGGTTGCACAAAGTCGGTTTTGAACAGACCGGCCTTATGGCGCAGAAACAGGTATTCGAACGGATCGAAAAAGGCGGCCTGCACCTTCCTGACCGCCGGGTCATCGGGAAACAACAGCGGCAGTTCCTGTTTGTACATCAGCACGCAGGAGGGTATCGGTGCGATCAGATCGTAACCCTGATCAACCAGCGCCGCCAACACCGGAATATTGGCCGCTTTGAGCCGGGCTACCGACTGCAGGTCGCCCAATTCAAGTTTGGGCATACCGCAGCATTGTTCTTTGGGCACCAGATCGATCGGGATACCGTTATGGCGGAAAACCGCAAAAAAGTCTTCCCCGATATGCGGGCTGCTGTAGTTGCCGTAGCAGGTGCTGTACAGCGCGACCTTACCGCGGCAATTACCGGAAGGCACGGGCGTGCGTTCATCCGGGCTGCCCGCCAGCCGTCGACGCATGGTCTTGCTGTGATAGGGCGGAATGATGGCGTCATGGTGGACGCCAAAGCCTTTTTCCAGCGCCTGGCGAAACAACGGGGTCTGATTCACACGGTTTACGGTGACGTCGACCAGCGGGATACTGGCGAGTTTTCCGACCTGATCGGTGCTGGATAACGTCTTGTCGCGCAGGCTTGTCCCCTGTTGGTTAAATTTGACCGCCTTGGCCCGCAGCATCAGATGCGGGAAGTCGATATTCCACGCGTGGGGCGGCACGTAGGGACACTTTGTCATGTAGCATAAATCGCACAGATAACACTGCTCGACCACGTTGCTGAAATCGTTTTTATCGACCCCGTCCACCTCCAGGGTGTCGGACGTATCGACCAGATCGAACAGGGTAGGGAAGGCATCGCAGAGGCTGACACAGCGGCGACAACCGTGGCAGACATCAAATACCCGTTCCAGCTCTTGCTCCAGTGACTGCGGGTCGTAAAAATCATCCGAGTGCCAATCTATCGGGTGTCGTGTGGGAGCGTCCAGGCTCCCTTCTCGCTGACTCATGTCAGGCCTCCAGCGCTAATCAGGTAAGGATTTGGGGCGTGAGTCGGGGCAGGCGAAGCCAGCCCCGGGTTCCGTTAGCTGTCCAGTTGATCGAGGGCTTTCTGGAAGCGGTTCGCATGGCTGCGCTCGGCTTTGGCCAGAGTCTCGAACCAATCGGCAATCTCATCGAAGCCTTCATCGCGGGCCGATTTGGCCATTCCCGGGTACATATCGGTATATTCGTGGGTCTCGCCTGCGATGGCTGCTTTCAGGTTGCTGCCGGTGGGGCCGATAGGCAGGCCCGTGGCGGGGTCTCCGACCTCTTCCAGATATTCGAGATGACCGTGGGCATGGCCGGTTTCACACTCTGCGGTGGAGCGGAAAACGGCGGCGACGTCGTTATAGCCTTCGACATCGGCTTTGGCCGCGAAGTACAGATAGCGGCGATTGGCCTGGGACTCGCCGGCGAAAGCGGCTTTGAGGTTTTCTTCGGTTTTTGAGCCTTTCAGTGACATGGTGATCTGCCTCGGTTGGGTGGCGTGGGTAAGGTAAACCGACGTCAACGTCAGGAAACAGCGGTAGTGAACATTCTTGGCAGTAACGTCTTGGTATTAAGCCTAGGTAACACCTAGAATCTAGCCAATTGATAATTTTGAATGGGCTGATCGAAAAATCCGATGGCACACGTTCCTACCCTCAAACAACTTCGCTACCTGACCGTGCTGGCCCAGGAACGCCATTTTGGCCGGGCGGCTAAAGCCTGCCATGTCTCCCAGTCAACGCTCAGCGCCGGGATTCATGAGTTGGAACGGATGCTTGGGGTGGAGTTAATGGAACGGGGCAGCAAGAAGCTGTTGCTGACGCCGGTCGGCGCTGAGGTGGTGCAGCGAAGTCTCGGTATACTGCGTGATGTCGGTGACCTAGTGTCGGTCTGCGAGTTGTCGGAACATCCTTTCGGCAGCGTTATGCGTCTGGGTATCATTCCCACCATTGCCCCCTATCTGTTACCCCGGTTGATGGAGGTGGTGCGCGCAGAATATCCTCATTTTCAGCTCTATGTCCGTGAGAGCCTCAGCGAACAGCTGCTGGTGGACCTGGACCGCGGCGAGCTGGATTGTCTGCTGCTGGCGCTGCCCTATCCGGCAGATGGCGTGGTTGTTAAACATCTGTTCTACGATGAGTTGTTACTGGCCACCCCGGAGGGGCACTCCTTGGACTGTGACCGTGCGCAGTCCACGGATTGTCTGCGGGGACAGGACCTGTTGCTGTTGGAAGACGGGCATTGCCTGCGCGAGCATGTGCTGAATGCCTGCCGGTTACGCGAAACCGATTTTCACAGCCCTTCGCAGGCCGCCAGCTTGAGTACCATCGTACAGATGGTGGCGAGTGGTTTTGGGGTCACGTTACTGCCGCGTATGGCTCACGACGCAGGCGTTCTGGCGGATACACCGGTCAGGGCGCAGCCGCTGCTCGAACGCCGGGTATGGCGATCGATCGGTCTGATGTGGCGCACCACGAGCCCACGTAGCATCGAATTCAG
>JBFGYY010000190.1:0-6010 GCA_041587095.1 Motiliproteus sp.
CACCCGTCACCCTAACCCCCCATACAGCACTGTTACGCACAGGGTCATTTTTCTTGCCGCTTAGACAGGGCATAATACGCAGCTAATTTTCTGGAATAGCGATAACGATGACTAGCGAAGCTCAACTAAAAGAACGTTGTAATAATTGCTGTGAACTCTGCGGTGCCGGAACTGAGCTTAGTCGTTTCGACGTCCCTGACTCTGCAGACCGCAGCGATACCCAGATCATGCTTTGTACGACTTGTCTTGACCAGATCTCGGACCCTTCGACAATTAACGTCAATCATTGGCGCTGCCTGAATGACAGTATGTGGAGCCCCGTACAGGCCGTGCAGGTCATGGCATGGCGGCAGTTAAAACAACTTGCAACTGAAGGGTGGGCACAGGACTTGCTGGATATGCTCTATCTGGAGGACGATACCAGGCAATGGGCTGAAGCGGGTGTGCATGAGCTAGAAGAGGATGTCGTGCCCACGCTTGATAGCAATGGCGCGGTTTTGCAGGCAGGCGACACCGTTACCATTATCAAGGATCTGGATGTTAAAGGGACGAGCTTTACAGCGAAGCGTGGTACCGCCGTACGCAATATCTCGTTGACCAGCAATCCCGAGCACATTGAAGGGCGGGTTAACGGCACCCGTATCGTGCTTTTGACCTGCTATCTGAAAAAATCCAACTAATTGCGAGTAGCTAAGTGCCCGTGTTACCGATGAATATTACTGTGTAAAAACCTTCTTACCGAGCCTATATGCTGCAGGTGAACAATAACAGCGTCTACACTTAGCAGGGCAAGATGAATGTTTAGCTCGGGTTTTGCGTGTCTATTTTTAAAGGCGTTGTTGATTGATATAAGTGTAGCTAGCAAATTGATTTAAAAGCGTATTGTACTTTGTTGTTTCTGCGTTGCTATCGTTGAATGCGACTTGGAACTATTCACCTTTGCTGAGAGGGAGCAAGAATGGCCCGGCAACTGAATAAAATTTTGTTGGTTGATGATGAACCTGATATTCGTGAGGTTGCTAAATTAGCCTTGGAGCTTGCGGGGGGCTATCAGGTAGAGACCTGCTCTAACGGTGTCGAAGCACTGGAGCGTGTGGCAGATATCGCACCGGATTTGATACTGCTTGATGTAATGATGCCGCAGATGGATGGCCCGCAAACCTTGTCGAAATTGCAGGAGATGGACGAGGCTCCCCCCGTTATTTTTATGACGGCTAAAGTTCAGCCTGCGGAAGTTGCCGCCTATAAAGCGCTGGGGGCAATCGGTGTGATTGCTAAACCCTTTGATCCCATGTCACTGGGCAGTGAGGTAAATGCATTATGGGGTGAGGCGGGCCTATGAGTAGTGAGCTGCAGAAACGACTGCGCCAATTACGGGAGCATTTTGCCAGTGAATTGCCGGCCAAATTAACGCAGCTGAACGAATTATGGATCCAAGCCCGCAAAGATGCCTGTCCAGAATCCTACGCTACCTTGCAGGGCGCTTGCCACAAGCTGGCGGGTAGCAGCGGTACCTTCGGCTTTGATGCGCTAGGCAACAGTACCCGACACCTGGAGCAGCTTCTTGAACCTGCTGTCGAGGGTGCTCCGGCATCAGAGGCGCTTCTGGAGCAGCTACAAGAGCTTATTGATAAGCTCCCCGGCTACGCCACTCTTGAACCCGTAGTGGATGATGCCGTAAGCGCATGGCGGCAGCCGTTGACCCCGTTGGCGCTGCGCCCCGTGTATGTTGTAGACGATGATGCTTTCCAGCGCGCTACCATTGCCGCGACACTGGAGGATAACAATTACGAAGTGATCAGCTGTCATTCGCTGGCCGAGCTGAAAAAGCAGTTATCGCAACGGGATCCCGGTGCCATCATTATGGACCTCGCTTTCCCCGAAGGGCCGATGGCCGGCAGTGAACTGATTGCGCAGTTTAAAAAAGATCGATTGTTGCAGATACCGGTGCTCTTTATCTCCTCGCACAACAATGTTTATGCGCGTTTAGAGGCGGTTCGTGCCGGAGGAGATGCTTACTTCCCCAAACCCCTCGATATCAGTGCGCTGTCGGAACGTCTGGATTATCTGGTCGCTAAAGGGAAAATAGACCCGTACCGGGTGCTTGTGATTGATGATGACGAGTTTCAGGCGCAGTACCATGCCGATATTTTGCAAGGCGCCGGATTGGAAGTAGCAAGGCTATCAAAGCCGTTGCAAATTTTAGAAATGATGGCTGAATTCAAGCCGGAGCTGTTGCTGCTGGATCTGCATATGCCGGAGTGCAGCGGCGTTGAGCTGGCGAATATGCTGCGTCAACACAGGGCCTATGAAGACGTGCCGATCGTTTTCTTATCGGCTGAGTCCGACGTAAAAAGACACTTTGAGGCCCGTCTGGTTGGCGCAGACGACTTTTTGGTTAAGCCGATTGAAGACCACCTTCTGGTCGCATCGGTCGTCAATCGTGTGCAGCGAGCCCGCTCCCTGCAGCAGCAGGTGACCCGAGACAGCATGACGTCGCTGCTCAACCATGAAAAGTTACTCGAAGAGCTTCATCGTGAAGTTTCCAGGGCTGACCGGCAGGGAACGCCTATGTCGTATTGCATGCTCGATATCGATAATTTCAAGCAAGTGAACGATACCTACGGGCACAGTGTGGGCGATAGTGTGATCAAGAGCTTTGCCGACCTGCTAAAAAGACGCCTACGGCGTACCGATATCGTTGGACGTTATGGTGGCGAAGAGTTCGGCGTGGTTATGGTCGGAAGCGGTATTGAGGAAGCCCTGCAGGTGGCCGATTCGATTCGAAGCGACTTTGAGGTTATTGAGCACCATAGTGGCACGGAGCGTTTTTGTGTCACGGTCAGTGCTGGCATTGCCGAATCCTGTGATTTTCCAGACCGCCAGGCATTGGTCGAGGCGGCGGACAAAGCCCTGTACACCGCCAAGAGTGGAGGTCGCAACCAGGTGTGTGTTAACACGTCGGCGTGTTGAAATAATCGATTAGGTGTTGGTTATGACAGGCAAAATTGTCGTGTCTTGAGCCGGTCTTCGCTGTAGTACCAGGGTGGCTTTTAACCGGCGACTCCCGAAACAGGCCATCCGTTCGAAATCCTGACGCCGTATGGGCAGGCCAATATTGTCATGGTCGGGATGATGACTGTCTTCATCGGGGTCGGGGTCATTCAGGTAAACAAAATTATCATCACTGTCCGTGACGAAGACCCAATGGGGTGCTTTGTTACGGTTAAGGCGCCAGGTACTGATCAGCGTCAGCAGTGATGCCCCCTCCTGAAGATGTGTGCGAAATTGTGCCGGCGTGATAGCGCTATGGAACAACGCAATATCGGTCTCGTTTATCCGGTCGATAAAATCCTCGTGTACCAGTTGAATCACGTTTTTCTTCTTTTCATCGCGCACACTGTCAATAAAGGGGATATCCCCGCACTGCATATACAGCGTTACGGCAAAGCCTCGCTGCCAGGCACTTAATGCCAGCCCTTCCGGGGAGCATCCACCATGCCCCGCTGTCATGAAAATGGTCGTGGCTTCACGCCAAAGTTGCAGTTCGGTGCGTCTCGACATGGTGCAGCAGTCAGGGTCCAGGCTGTGCATGGCCATCATCAGCGATGCCGGTCCGCAGGTGAACGGCGTGGTCTGCGCATAAAAATGTCCGTCGAGCTCGGTATCCCGTGGCAGATCAAGCAGAGACTTTTCGAGTCGGTGTGCGGTTTCGCCATCTTCGTAGTAGTCAGCTACCTCGGAGAACTTTCGGTATCCTCTGCTCTGATAGAGCGCCAATGCGCCCGGGTTATCGGCTCTGACTTCAAGCCTGACAAACAGGCGCTTGCGCTCCAGAGCGGCATATTCCGCCGCGCTGAGTAACTGTTTGGCAATGCCCTGGCTTCTGTTGGCGTGGCTTACTGCCAATGAATAGATGCGCGCTAACGACGAGCCTCGGCGCAGTAGCAGCAGGATGTAACCATTGATCTGATTATTGCGTCCTGTCGCGACAAGGCAGATGCTGTGCTGGCCGCGTAGCAGATGGCGCAAGCTGCGCCGGCTGAGGCGATCCGTGTCGAAGCTGTCGTTTTCGAGGCAAAACAGAGCATCGAGATCCGTCGTCTCTGCAGGACGGATTGAAGGGAAGTCAGGTATCGCATTCATGGGGCTAATACACCTCAACAAGGCGCTGAAATAGACCGGATTCGGTGATATACCGCTGCGGCGAACAGGATCATACGCCGGTAAATTATCCCAGTACAAGCCGATTTTTTCAGGCTAAAACTACTATGATCTTAGTGGAAAAAAACTGTTGTGATGGACCATTGTTTGGCGCACACTCCGCGAAATTTCTACCTGCTTGTGGAGCCCCTATGTCGACGTTATTAATCGTAGTCGACACCCTGGAAGACTGGTCGCCCTATTTTCCCAGCGGTGATGTCATAACCTTTGCTGATTATCTGAAACTGCCAGACACCAAGGGGCGTGTGCGGGTTATCAACCTGTGCCGCAGCAGTCGGTATCTGTCCGCGGGGTACTATTGTTCGCTGCTGGCAGAAGCGCGCGGGCATCATATTCTACCCTCACTGAAAGTAGTCAACGACCTGAGTCAGCGAGCCCTGTACCAGTTGCAGTTAGCCGATATCGGCGAGCAACTGCGACGCCTCAGTGTTGATAACAGTATCCTCGACCTGAAGTTCCGCTCCTATTTTGGTGAAGTGTCCGATTCGCGCTTTGCGTATTTGGCCCGGGATCTGTTCGAGCGCTTTCCCTGCCCGGTGCTTGAAATCGGGCTACAGTTGCGCGACGGCGTCTGGCAACTGCGACGTTTGAAGCAGATCAATCTGTGCGACATACGGGACGACGCCGAGCAGGACCAGTTTGCCAGTGCTCTGGATCAGTTTAGCCGTAAAATCTGGCGCAAACCGCGCACGCGTAAGCAAAGCCGTTACGATCTGGCGATTCTGGTCGATACGGAAGAAAAGATGCCGCCCAGTGATGCCAAAGCGCTGAAAAAATTTATCAAGGCGGCCGCTCAACTGGGTATCGAAGCCGAGCTGATCGGGCGTCGCGATCTGATGCGGTTGCCCGAGTATGATGCGTTGTTTATCCGCAAAACCACCGCCATCGACGACTATACCTATCGCTTTGCCAAGAAGGCCGAGTCAGAGGGTCTGGTGGTCATGGATGATCCGACATCGATCATGCGTTGCTGTAATAAAATATATCTGGCCGATCTGCTGACCCGGCATAAGATTCCCGCGCCGAAGACCGAGATTATTGCCGCTAGTGATGACGTCACATTATCCGGCGTAGCGGAGCGTCTGGGCTTTCCTATTGTGCTGAAAATCCCCGACGGCTCTTTTTCGCGGGGGATGATCAAGGTCGAGGATATTGCCGGGCTGCAGCAGGGGTGCCGTGATCTGTTAAAGCAATCGGCGTTGGTGCTGGCGCAGGAGTTTCTGTATACCGAGTATGACTGGCGTATAGGCGTGCTTAACAATAAAGCGGTCTATGCCTGCCGCTACTTTATGGTGAAAAACCACTGGCAGATCTACAGCCATGGTGCAGGCGCGGTGAAGTCGGGTGGCTTCGATACCTTACCAACCTTTGAAGTCCCAAAGGCTGTATTGCAGGTGGCTATGAAGGTGAGCCGGCTGATTGGCGATGGATTGTACGGGATCGATATTAAGCAGACCGGTTCCAAGGCTGTGGTGATCGAAGTCAACGATAACCCGAGTATTGAATCGGGTGTCGAAGACAAATACTTGGGTGATGAGCTTTATACGCTGGTCATGCAGGAATTTTTGCGTCGGTTAGAACTTCGCGGTCGTCAGACGTAGGTTTGTATGTGATCGATGGCGCGTCAGGCGGCTCTGAGCTGGATTAGCCGGGATCGCTCTTTGGGCTCGCCCATGTCGCCATCGGGGTTAAAGGTTTCAACCCTGCGCGCAGGTCGTTGTACCCCGCTTGCGTGGTTCGATGTCACTCGTGGCGTAAACGGTCTTCGAACGCGCCGGGGCTAAGC
>JBFGYY010000191.1:0-5987 GCA_041587095.1 Motiliproteus sp.
GCATAGTCCTGACTCAACCCTAGTCCATCCCGATACAGCATACCTAACCGGTATTGTCCCAAAGGGTCATCTTGCTGCGCCGCACGGTGATACCAGCTGGCCGCCATCATGTAGTTGGTTGCAACACCAAAACCCTGCTCATAAAGTGTCCCAAGCATCGATTGCGCGCGAGGCAGCCCCTGCTCACCCGCTTTACGAAACCAGTAGGACGCTTTGATATAATCTTGCTTGATATCCTCACCACCGGCTAAATAGATCAAGCCGAGGTCATACTGGGCACTGGCATTGCCTATAACGGCCAATGAGCGCCACTCTTTGACAGCCGTGTGGTGGTCGCCCCGCTTATAGGCATCAAGACCATCATAAAAGTCCGCTCGGGCCGTTCCTGCAAGCGCTGCTAATACGCAGACTAGCGTAACCACAAACTTCATCAAAACATCCTGTCGGTCCGAAAATTCAACACGGTTTCCTGTCATTACGAACCCCGGAAGGTAAGAATCAAACCTGCTCCCGGGGCCTTTTAATAGGCAACGCGAAAGCGATTAAATTTCGGTAATGCCGCCCATATAAGGTAACAGAGCTTCGGGTATCCGGATACGGCCCTCGGCTGTCTGGTAATTTTCCAGTACTGCAACCAATGTACGCCCAACTGCCAACCCCGAACCGTTTAAGGTGTGCAATAGTTCTGGCTTGCCAGTTGCCGGGTTACGCCAGCGCGCTTGCATCCGTCGCGCCTGGAAATCCCCCATGTTACTGCACGAGCTGATTTCACGGTACTTCTGCTGACCAGGCAACCAGACTTCAATGTCGTAGGTTTTACGGGCAGAAAAACCAAGATCGCCACCACACAGCACCACAACGCGATAAGGTAGTTCAAGTTTTTGCAGAATTGATTCTGCATGGCCGGTCAGTTCTTCCAGCGCCTCATTAGAACGGTCCGGTTCAACAAGCTGGACCATCTCAACCTTATCAAACTGGTGCTGACGGATCATTCCTCGAGTATCCCGCCCCGAACTACCGGCTTCGCTACGGAAGCATGGCGTGTGACTGGTGTATTTCAAGGGCAACGAACCGGCTTCGGTAATCGTATCCCGCGCCAGATTGGTCACCGGAACTTCTGCTGTCGGGATCAGATAAAACAGGTTATCGCCAGGAACCTTGAACAGGTCTTCTTCAAACTTCGGCAGTTGCCCTGTTCCCTGAAGGCTCTCTGCATTGACCATATAGGGCACGTAAAGTTCTTCATAACCGTTTTCACGCGTCTGTACATCGAGCATAAATTGCGCCAAAGCTCTATGTAAACGAGCCATGCCGCCCCGCATCACGGCAAAGCGGGAACCGGTTAGCTTTACCGCCGTTTCAAAGTCCAGCGCGGCATCTTTCGCCCCGAGATCAACGTGGTCCCGCACTTCGAAATCAAATTGACGCGGTTGCCCCCAAGCTCTGACTTGAACATTGTCATCTTCACTGTCACCGGCGGGAACACTTTCATCGGGCAGGTTAGGGATTTCAAGCAATAAGCCGTTATAGACTTCTTGCAGTTCACGCAGCTCAGACTTAGCCGTATCGAGCTCTTCACCGAGACTGCTTACCTCTGCCAGTAAAGGCGCAATATCCTGACCCGATGCTTTGGCCTTGCCTATGCCTTTGGAACGGGCGTTACGCTCACTCTGCAACTGTTCTGTTCGGACCTGAAGATCCCTGCGCCGCTCTTCAAGCGCCTGAAAACGGGCAACATCCAAGACATAGCCTTTCTTTTGCAGTGTTGTCGCGACCAGCGCGGGATCGGTGCGTAACAGTTTAGGGTCAAGCATCTGAAAAAAATCACCTTGTTAAAATTTCAAGAAATCAGCAACCGCACGATTCCGGCTCCGGCTGAAAGTGCAGCGATACAGCAAATGACGCTCAATAATATATAAATTAGTGCGGACAAGATATGCCCGTCCTGCAACAGAACGAGGGTTTCCAGTGAAAAGGTGGAAAAGGTGGTAAATGCACCTAAAAAACCAACCATTACAAAGGGCCGCATAGTTGGCGGAAGGGCTGATTTTTCCAAAACCAGGACAAAAAACACCCCCATTAACAGCGATCCGAGGATATTGACCGTCAGTGTACCCAAAGGTAAATAATGATCGGTATTATTGACAACAAATCCGCTAACCCAATAGCGCCCCACGGCACCCAAAGCCCCTCCGAGGGCGATAAAGATAACGTTAATCATTAATCCTCCCGTCGAACCCTTTGCGCTGCACTGCGCTGGTCAAGTTGCTGTAGATACTCCAGTTTACTGCCGATCTTTTGCTCCAGACCCCGCGGTTCCGGCTGGTAATAACGCCGTTCGCTGATAGCTTCCGGCAGATAACACTCCCCTGCCGCATAAGCCTCCTCTTCATCGTGGGCATAACGATAGCCGGCACCCACGCCCTGCTCTTTCATTAATGCTGTCGGCGCATTACGCAAGTGAATTGGCACCTCGTAAGAGGGGTCCTGTTTCACATCACTGCGCACGGCATTGAAGGCACGGTACACGGCATTGCTTTTTGGGGCGCAGGCACAATACACAGCGGCCTGGGCAATGGCTCGCTCTCCTTCTGCTGGCCCTAGGCGCTCGAAGGCATCCCAGGCGTTCAGAGCCACCTGCATAGCGCGCGGATCCGCATTCCCGACGTCTTCGGAAGCAATTGCCAACAAACGACGCGCGACATACAACGGATCACAACCGCCATCGAGCATTCGTGCAAACCAGTACAATGCGCCATCGGGTGAGGAGCCGCGCACCGACTTATGAAACGCAGAGATCTGATCATAGAAAAGATCCCCCTGTTTGTCGTAGCGCCGCGCCGAGGCCTTTAACACCTCGGCAAGCACCTCGTCATCGATCAACTCGGTTCCCGCCTTATTGCGGCTCAGATCCGCAGCGATCTCAAGCAGATTCAGCGCCCTTCTGGCATCGCCATCGGCTGCCTGAGCCAACTTCTGAATCTGCTCATCGCCGATCTGCAGCGGTCTTTTGCCAAGCCCCCGCTCTTCATCATGCAGCGCTTGCCGAACGACGGCTATCAAGTCGTCATCTGACAGACTTCGAAGCAGATAGACCCGGGCTCTGGATAACAAGGCGTTATTGAGTTCAAACGAGGGGTTCTCGGTAGTCGCACCGATAAAAATAACCGTGCCATCCTCTACATAGGGAAGAAATGCGTCTTGCTGGGATTTGTTAAAGCGGTGCACCTCATCAACAAAAAGCAAAGTCTTACGCCCGCTGCTTACCCGGGCGTGCTGAGCGCGCTCTATTGACTGACGAATATCCTTTACACCACAAAGCACCGCGGAAAGGCTCTCGAAATGCGCATCGGCGAGCGTGGCGACAAGACGTGCCAGTGTGGTTTTGCCGACCCCGGGCGGCCCCCAGAGAATCATAGAGTGCACGGCACCTTGCATCAGCGCTGACCTGAGCGGCTTACCCTGCGCCAACAAATGTCCCTGGCCAATATACTCATCCAGCGTTCTGGGTCGCATCCGCGCCGCTAAAGGCTGGTAGCCCGTCTCCGACGGGGCAAACATATCTTCCGTCATCACTCGGTGATCAGATCAACCCCAGGCGGGGGAACAAAGTTAAAGTCTGCATCCATCAGCGTCGCGTTCAGCGACCAGTCGCGAAAAACCAGACTGGTCCGCTGACCTAAGCTGTCTTCCAGCTGCATCTCCTGCGGAACTTTCTGATCAAACAAGATGCGCATTACCGTAAATTGGGCCTGCGGGTCACGGGGTATCAACTTGTACAAGCCCGTATCGCCGCTATCGGGGCCATCAATGATAAAGCTGCTGTGCAGCGTCGCGACATCACCCGTTAACAGCAACACGGGGGTGTTGCTCAGTCGAAGATCCAACGGCTTACGCGTCACTTGCTCAAGATCCTGATCATACAACCAGAGTGTTTCACCGTTCGATACCAGCAGCTGCGGAAACGGCTCCTGCGTCTGCCAGCGAAACATGCCGGGGCGCTTAAGCTCGAACCGCCCCTGACTTTCCTGAAGGCGGGTTCCCGCGGCGTCCAGAATCATCTGTTCAAAGTTAGCCTTGAAGCTAGTAACCCCTTCCAGCAAGCGATGCAAATTATCTACCGGTGCCGCCCAGGCGCCGGAACTGAATAAAACACAGCCAATGGCTATACGCATCCGCATAAAATACCCCTGTTACATTTGGACGGGAGGAGGAGCCAGCACCTCTCGATTGCCGTTATGGCCCTGTTCGCTGACGACACCCGCTGCCTCCATCGTTTCGACCAAACGGGCAGCGCGGTTGTAACCTATTTTCAACTTGCGCTGCACCGCCGAAATTGACGCTCGCCTGCTCGAAGTCACAAAAGCAACCGCCTCGTCATACAAGACATCCTGTTCATCTTCAAATATGCCACCGCCACCCTGTGTCAGATCGGCATCAACTGACTGCATTAATATCTCTTCAATGTAATCGGGTTTACCCAATTGCTTCCAGGCTTCAACAACGCGATGCACTTCATCATCAGCAACAAAAGCACCGTGAACACGATCAGGCATACTGGTGCCGGCCGGGAGATACAACATGTCGCCGTTGCCAAGTAAATTTTCTGCACCGCCCTGATCCAGTATGGTGCGCGAATCGATTCGTGAAGAAACCTGAAATGCTATACGTGTCGGCACGTTAGCTTTGATCAAGCCGGTTATAACATCCACAGACGGCCGTTGGGTAGCGAGGATCAGGTGAATACCCGCTGCGCGGGCTTTCTGCGCGATCCGGGCGATCAACTCTTCAACTTTTTTGCCGACAATCATCATCATGTCAGCAAATTCATCAATTACAACAACAATATATGGCAAGGTTACCAGATCCGGCGCAGGTGAACCGGCTTCGAGCCCTTCCGCCTCCGGATTCCAGAGCGGATCCTTGATGCTCTCACCGCGCTCAGCCGCAGCTTTAATTTTGTCGTTAAAGCCAGCCAGATTGCGAACGCCCATCTTCGCCATCAGCTTATAACGTCGCTCCATTTCCGCGACACACCAGCGCAGACCGGCAGCCGCTTCTTTCATGTCGGTAATTACGGGCGTCAAAAGATGCGGTATGCCTTCGTAAATGGACAACTCAAGCATCTTGGGATCCACCATCATAAGCCGTACTTCATCAGGTCGCGCCTTGAGAAGCAGACTGATCAGCATGGCATTGACGCCGACAGACTTGCCCGAACCGGTGGTTCCCGCCACCAACAGATGCGGCATTTTAGCCAGATTCACAACAACAGGGTTGCCGCCGATATCGTTGCCCAAACCGAGGCTCAGTCGCGAACTCGCCTTTTTGTAAGTCGGCGAGCCTAACACCTCACTTAACCTGACAACTTCACGGTTTTCATTCGGAATCTCGATTCCGACCACAGATTTGCCCGCGATAATCTCCACAACACGCACACTCAACACCGCCATCGAGCGCGCCAGATCCTTCGCCAGATTCGAAATTTTACTCACCTTGACGCCCGGTGCCGGCTGAATCTCGAACCGGGTGATCACGGGCCCCGGGTTAACCTCAACGACTTCAGCCACAACACCGAAATCCTTCAGTTTGATCTCTAGCAACCGGGACATCTGCTCCAACTCTTCTTCTGAGTAGCCGAGACTTTTGTTGACATCAGGCGGATCGAGAATCTCCACCGATGGTAGCGGCCCGTCGAACACATTATGCAGAGGCGCGGGGCGTTCGGCCGCTGCAGACAACGGGTCATTGCTATCATCGAGGCGCGAATGGTGGGTCTGTGAAAGCGGTACAATCTTTAACGCGGGGCTGGCCGCCCGCGGTGCAGCCGTGGTACCCCCGGCCTCTCTAGGTTCGTCATTTACGGTTTGCGTCACCGTGGCGGCCGTTTCAGCGAGTGGCGGCTCAGACTCAACCAGAGGAATAACAGGTTCGATATGCCTGATCTTATCAGCTGCTCTTGACTCGCTACCTGATTCTGCCTCGGC
>JBFGYY010000192.1:0-5981 GCA_041587095.1 Motiliproteus sp.
CTTTGTCATGGTGACTAGTCGCGGCGATAAGGCCAACGTCGTCGAGGCGATTCAGGCCGGCGTCACCGACTATATCGGCAAGCCGTTCTCCAGTGAAAAAATACTCGCCAAAGTCGTCAAAGTGCTGGGTAAGCGACATAATCTGCGCCAGCAGGAAAGCGCACCAACCAGTACCGGCAGAGTTGCCGACGGTTCACTCGAAGCCCTGGGCACCAAAAAGATCCCAGCGACAAAGCCCGCCGGCAAGCCCCAACCATCGGCGGCTGCTGCTGCACTGATGGGCTCACCGGCCACTCCGGCACCACTGCCGAAACAGACCACCATACGCGGCTCGGCACACCTTCGCTTCGGTGATAACACCAATGCCAGCGTCATCAAGTCCATCAGCCTGAAGCAGATAGCGCTGATTTGCCGCACCCAGGACGGATTGCCCGCGATTCTGGAAAGTGTTGTGGTTGATCTGGACCAGAATGGCGACGGACAGGACGTAGCCCGTATCAACGCCTATGTCCACCAGCTGCAAGCCAATGAGGCGACGATGGATTCCGCACTGGTCAATGTGCTGGTGAACATTGTCGACCAGGACCCGGCCAAACTCACCTATATTTCCCGCCTGATCGCCAAAGGCAGCACCTCCGGAGCCTATGTACCCGGCGCATAAGCTGTGAGCACGGTTATTCGGCGCCGGTATCGCCCGCCCTCCCGGGCTCAGCAAATTGCTGCCGGAACGACTCAAGCCCCTCTTGCACCAAGGCATAGGTCCGGTCGATGTTAGCCGCGATATCGCCCTCCAGCACGCCTAAACCGTCGAGAATTTCCCGCGCTTCAGCAAAACCTTGATCGATACCGCCGCCAATCAAGCCTAGAAAATCATCCACTTGACCTGCCAAGGCGTCATCCGGGTGGCTATCCTGATAGCGACTGAACATCGCTGTGGTTAAACTGACAATGCGTTCTGCGGTCGCCTCGGGAGAAACATCCAACCCTTGTTCCTGAGATCGCTCAATCGCGTTCTCCCCCAGGGTAGGCGCCAACTCCTCATTGATGGCATCGATAGCTGAGCGCAGCAACAACGCCATCGGCTCGTTGCCGGCATTCAGGCTGACCAGCTGCTGGGCTTCAAGAATGGAGCGATTAAAGGCCGCCTGCGTGGACGCCGCATCGCGGGCAGCCGGCGTCGGATCAGCCGCTGGACTGGACGCTCCACGAGCCTCCCTGGCACTACCCGCAGGCACTGCTGGCGAAACGGTGGGGCCTCCTGGGGACCCGGTAGGGATAATAGCCATCGACTCAACCTCCGCTGCACTCTGTCACGTACAGTAAGTGTAGTCGGCGCAGATCGGCGAAGGTTTAGCAAGTAACCGAGAATAAACCGGGCAGGCAGGACAGCTCAGCCGTTGATGCCGAAGCTGGCTTTTTCAAATTTCCAGGTTCGGATAATTTCCACCAGATCGGCGCGTTTCCGCATCGCCGCTGGAAATGGTGCGTAAGGCGCGGCAAGGCGCACGATTCTGACTGCCGCATCGTCCAATACTTTATGCCCGGAAGACTTCAACACCTGCACTCGCTGCAACTCGCCCTCCGGCGTAATCACAACCAGCAGGCGCAGGCTACCGAACAGCTCGCGCCGCCGCGCCTCTTCGGGGTAGTTCAGGTTACCCACCCGCTCAACTTTGCGCCGCCAGCTATCCAGATACAAGGCATCGAACGATTCCCGCGTTGATGCGGAATAAAGCCGTCGCACCCTCGGTTGGCGGGAATTGAGCTCTTTATGGATATCCAGCCGCGCTTCAAGGGCGGCGATCTCCAGGCTGCGAGACACCAGAGAAGACGCGAGACTGCCACTGGGCGGCGCGCTCATATCCGGGCGTTCTTTGGCGGTTTCCTGTACCTCGACTGCGTTTTCTGCAGTCGTTTTCAGCACATTCAACTCTTCCTGATGCAGCGCGCTGGTCTGCGGCTCAGGCTGCGGTTCCTGTTGCTCCGATACCGCCGGTGACGGCGTAGGGCTGACCACTTCCTGCACCATAAACGCCTGTTGCTGCGCGGCTAACGGCTGTGCTTCATTGGTCTGAAACACCGCTTTTTCAGTGGTGGTCAACAAGCGTTTATCTTGCGTCTCGCCACTGCCGACCTGATTGTGCTGGGCAATAAAGTCGGCGTGTTCCGGTGCTTGTTCGCTTTGAAACTGCGCGAGCGTCACCTCCAGCGTGCGGGATACCTGCTGCGGCGTTTCTGCCTCAAACCCCACACCCAGTATGAAGATCAGGTGCACCGCGACGGCGATAAACAGGGTAAAACCAAAGCGATCGATCACGCTGACAGGCGCACCCACAGACGGAGCGGTTTCCACCCTCCCGTCAGGTCGTTGCACGTTCCCCTTTGCCAGCGCTGCGCTCATCACTCAGTCTCGCTACAGGCCGCGACAGCGGGCAATCACATCCATCAACTGTCCGGCGATATCCAGACCAAACTGATCATCCAGCTCACGAATACAGGTCGGGCTGGTGACGTTGATTTCTGTCAGGTAGTCACCGATCACATCCAGACCGACGAAAAGCAAGCCCTTTTCTTTCAGGGCCGGGGCGACCTGAGCACAGATCCAGCGATCGCGTTCAGTCAGCGGGCGCCCTTCTCCACGACCTCCGGCAGCAAGGTTGCCGCGTGTTTCGCCGCCCATCGGGATTCGCGCCAGCGCATGGGAGACCGGTTCACCATCGACCATCAGAATGCGCTTGTCTCCGCTGACAATTTCAGGGATAAAGCGCTGCGCCATAATCTGCTGCGCACCATGTTCGGTCAACGTTTCCAGAATAACCCCCAGGTTGGGATCGCCTTGCTTGACCCGGAAGATCGAAGCGCCACCCATGCCATCCAGGGGCTTAAAAATCACATCGCCGTGTTCCGCATAAAAGGCTTTTAACAGGTCGGCACGACGGCTGACCAATACCGGCGGGCAACACTGAGGGAACTGCGTAGCAAACAGTTTTTCATTACAGTCGCGCAGACTCCGGGGCTTATTGACGATCAGCGTGCCCTGCTGCTCTGCCTGCTCGAGCAGGTAGGTGCTGTAGATAAATTCATTGTCAAATGGCGGGTCCTTACGCATCAGGACAACATCCAGCTCAGCGAGCGCAAGCTGCTGATAGGCATCACGCTCAAACCAGTCGGAGGGATCTCGTTTGACCCGTAACGGCGCCATACGCCCCATGGCGACACCATCACGGGAGTAGAGGTCGCTCTGCTCCATATAAAACAGAGACCAGCCCCGGTCCTGCGCGGCCCACAACATCGCCATGGTGCTGTCTTTCTTATAATTGATCCCTTCGATCGGATCCATCACCACACCGACTTTCAAACTCATACCCACTCCCGTCAACGCTTGGACCTCCCTGCACCCGCAGCGGAGTTGTGAACAACTGCTGCTAGTCTACCAGAGGCAAATAAATAAATAGCTAGGCATCGGCTATCAAAACTTCAAGATACGACCAAAGCCTGTAGCCTGTAGCCAGAATCACGCGATATCTCCCCACAGGTAATGCGCGAGCGTCAGCGCGGCAACCGGCGCCGTTTCCGTGCGCAGTACTCGCGGCCCCAGCAGTACCGGTACAAAGCCCGCCGACTCAGCAGCAGCGACCTCATCATCACTTAAACCGCCTTCCGGGCCGATCAGTATCGCAAGCCGTACCGGTTGCATGGCGGCCAGTTCGGCAATCGGCCGCGCGGCTTCAGGATGCAGGATCAGCTTCAAATCGGCCTGGACGCTCGCCACCCAGTCCAGCAATGTGGACGCAGCCGTCACGTCCGGCACACGACTGCGCCCGCACTGTTCGCAGGCACTGATAGCCACCTGCTGCAGATGCTGCTGTCGCTTGGCCAGTCGTTCACCCTGCAAGCGGACTTCGCAGCGCGAGCTGAACAGGGGGGCGATTGCCGAGACACCCAGCTCGGTTGCTTTCTGTACAGCAAACTCCATCCGCTCACCCCGGGACAGGCACTGACCCAGCTCAACGACTAAACGCGGGTCCGCCGCCACTTCCCGCTGCGCGCCCAAGCGCGCCACCAGCGTTTTTTTTGTCACCTGCACCAGCTCGGCACCGTACTCACCGCCCTGGCCATTAAACAGAGTGATCTGATCGCCGGGACGCATCCGCAACACCCGCCCCAGGTGCTGCGCGGCAAATTCGCCCAGAACCAGGTCCTGATGAGCAACAAAAGGCTGAGGATCATAAACGCGGGGGATTCGCATACAAGGCCACCGATAATTTGAAAAATAAGTGCGATAAAGCTTGCTCGTTAAAACAATGTGCCAATAACGCAATCGGGACGCCAAAGCGCCCCGATCTCACCGATACCGCACCCGGGCGATTAGATCCCGGCAGCGTTACGCAAGGCGTCGGCCTTGTCGGTCCGCTCCCAGGTAAACTCGGCCTCTTCGCGGCCGAAATGACCGTAGGCCGCCGTCGCGCGGTAGATCGGGCGACGCAGGTCCAGCATCTCGATCAACCCGCCCGGGCGGAGATCGAAGTGCTCACGGATCAGCTTGACGATCTTCTCGTCCTCGATCTTGCCGGTACCAAAGGTTTCAACACTGATCGATGTCGGCTCAGCAACACCGATGGCGTAGGAAACCTGCACTTCACAACGATCAGCCAGGCCCGCCGCAACGATATTTTTCGCTACGTACCGGCCCGCGTACGCGGCAGAACGGTCGACCTTGGACGGATCCTTTCCGGAGAAAGCGCCACCGCCATGGCGAGCCATGCCGCCGTAGGTATCGACAATGATCTTGCGCCCGGTCAGGCCGCAATCGCCCATCGGCCCGCCGATAATGAACTGCCCCGTCGGGTTGATATGGTATTTGGTACCGGCATGCAGCCACTCGGCAGGCAGCACATGCTGAATAATCTCTTCCAGGACCGCTTCACGCAGATCGGCCTGATCGATGTCCGGCGCATGCTGGGTCGACAGAACAACCGCATCGATGGCTACGGGTTTGCCGTTTTCATAACGCAGCGTTACCTGCGATTTGGCGTCGGGCCGCAGCCAGGGTAATACGCCTTTCTTGCGCAGCTGCGCCTGACGCTCGACCAGACGGTGAGAATAATAGATCGGCGCGGGCATCAGCACATCGGTTTCATTGGTTGCGTAACCAAACATCAAGCCCTGGTCACCGGCACCAAGGTCCTTGTTGGTCGCTTCATCGACGCCCATGGCAATATCGACTGACTGCTTACCGATCGCATTCAGGACTGCGCAGGATGCACCGTCGAAGCCGACATCGGAACTGGTGTAGCCGATATCGAGAATGACATTCCGTACGATATCTTCCAGATCGACGTAGGTGGATGTCCGCACCTCACCGGCGATAACCGCCATGCCGGTCTTAACCATGGTCTCCACGGCGACCCGGGAATGGGGATCATCCTTGAGAATAGCATCGAGGATGGCATCGGAGATCTGATCGGCCATTTTATCGGGGTGACCTTCCGATACCGATTCGGACGTAAAAATAGAATATGCGCTCATAGCAGCGATTGCCTTAATAATTGAATGTTCAGGACAGTGACTTAATTACCAAGCAACTGAGTCAGTTGATGACGCCCAGCAATGGCGTCGGTCTGATTTCGGGCGATATATTCGCGGCCGGTCAGGCCAAAAACCGCCAGCCGACAAAAATCAGGAGGCATAGAATAACGGCTATCAGGCCGTTTCGCATGTTTTTTAGACTGGCGAAGCCTGAAAAATCATCGTTTATGCATGAAATCTATTCAGATTGACGATTTTTCACGCAACAAATTTGAAGCGAAGAGAGGAGTGAGAGAGAATACGCGTCTTATTTTTTCAGTCAGCAGTGTCCGCGCTGTTGTTACGCCAGTGTTACGCCAGGAGTTTCGCTCAACATGACCGCTCGCAGAGAACTAGCCAACGCCATTCGCGCATTAAGTATGGATGCTGTACAGCGTGCTAAATCCGGCCAC
>JBFGYY010000193.1:0-5971 GCA_041587095.1 Motiliproteus sp.
CTTATCGGCAACAATAAGCAATCGGCGCTATCAGTTTGGCAAGCTACCCTCGACACCGGCAACGTAGTAGTTCATCCCCAACAGCACTTCGTCACTCAACGACTGACCTGCAGGGATAACCATTTCACCGTTCTGACGCACGACCGGACCAGCAAATGCGTGCAACTCACCGCTGCTCAGCTTCGCTTTAATCGCTTCGGCTTCGGCAACCACATCAGCCGGAATTGCGCTGCTCCAGGCAGCAAAGCCCACCATGCCGGAGCTGATGCCACCCCAGGTATCGCCTGATTTCCAGCTGCCGTCGATGACAGCCTGTGTGCGCGCCACGTAATAATCATCCCAGTTATCGATGATGGCACTCAACTGCGCCTTAGGGGCAAACGCAGACATATCAGAAGCCTGACCGACACCCCAGACACCACGTTGCTCGGCAACCTGCAACGGCGCCGGACTATCGGTGTGCTGCATAATTATATCGGCACCCTGATCGATCAGGGTCTTGGCTGCGTCCGCCTCTTTACCCGGATCGTACCAGGAGTTCACCCATACGACTTTGACCACCGCATCCGGGTTTACCTTGCGTGCGGCGCGCGCGGTTGCATTGATCCCGCGAACAACCTCGGGAATGGGGAAAGAAGCCACATAACCAATTACATTTGTCTTGGTCATTCGACCGGCCACGGTTCCCATGACATAGCGCCCTTCATAAAAGCGCGCGGCATAGGTGCTCACGTTCTTAGCCCGCTTGTAACCTGTTGCATGCTCAAACTGAACCTTGCCAAACTGTCTGGCCACCTTGAGCGTCGGATTCATAAAACCAAACGAGGTGGTAAAGATCAGATCGTGACCCGAGGCGGCCAGCTTACGAATAACACGCTGCGCATCAGGACCTTCTTTGACGCTTTCAACATAACTGGTCTTAACCTGATCACCGAACGCCTTTTCAATGGCAATACGGCCCTGATCGTGCCGGTAGCTCCAACCGTGATCGCCTATCGGCCCCACATACACAAAACCAACCTTGGTCTCGGCCTGTACCATCCCGGCCACCAGAGCGATCGCCGCCAGCGCTGCACTTGCGCTTTTTTTAATCCACTGATTCATTCATTTTTCTCCAGATAGAAAAGAAAGAACATTACTTGCAGAAGGCCGCCCCGTCAGGATGAGGGACGGAACACCCGCCCCAGCGAAGCGGGGGAATTTTCACGCAGCTTCACGCTATCTCGCGATATCAGCACCAGCACGATGACCGTTGCCAGATAGGGCAGCATAGACAAGAATTGCGAGGGAATCGAAATACCCAGCCCCTGCCCATGCAGCTGCAAAATGGTTACGCCACCAAACATATAGGCCCCGAGCATCACCCGCCCCGGCTTCCAGGATGCAAAAACAACCAGCGCCAGCGCGACCCAGCCACGCCCTGCCGTCATGTTTTCCGACCACATAGGGGTATAAACCACCGATAGGTAAGCGCCGCCCAACCCGGCCATCGCACCACCAAACAGCAGGGCCAGATAACGAATACGCACCACCGGATAACCCAGCGCATGCGCGGACTCCGGCGACTCACCTACGGCGCGTAAAATCAAGCCAAAACGGGTCCGGTAGATAAACGCACCCACCCCGACTACCAGCGCCAGTGACAAGTAGATCAGCAGGTTGTGATCAAAGAGCAGCGCGCCCAATACGGGAATATCCGCTAAAAAAGGAACCGCCAACGAAGGTAGCGGTGTGACGGTCACCCCGACAAACGATGCACCCAGCAAAGCGCTCAGCCCCACACCAAACAGCGTGATCGCCAGCCCCGTCGCAACCTGATTCGTTAACAGGGTCAGCACCAGAAAAGCATGCACCAGCGCCAGCACGGCACCCGCCAGCGCACCGGCGGCAACGCCCAGATAGGGATTACCCGTTACAGCCGTCAGTGCAAACGCCGCCACCGCGCCCATAAGCATCATGCCTTCGAGCCCCAGGTTCAGCACCCCGGAGCGCTCGGCAACCATTTCACCCAGCGCCGCAAACAACAGCGGCGTCGCCGCTCCTATGACCGTTAACAGAGCGGCCTGCATTATCGTCATCCAGTCAATCATACCCTCGCCCTCACGACGCGACCTGCGATGCCCATTACGCGAACCGGGCCATCAAATAGCGAAATTAGCGCGCGGGACAAGGCCCGCCCTGCCGTTACAAAACGACCGAACCCAGAGTCTGTGGTTGCCACCATAACCGTCTCCACGTCAGGCACCCACGGGCCGGCGCAAGCGCACCCGGTATTTGATCAACACATCACAGGCGAGCAGAAAAAACAGCAGCATCCCCTGAAAAACTCCCGTCACGGCCTGCGGCAACGCCATCTCCATCTGCAGCGCCTCACCGCCCAGATAGGACAATGCCAGCAGCAATCCTGCCACTGTCACGCCGACCGGATGCAAACGGCCCACAAACGCCACGATAATCGCGGTAAAACCGTAGCCCGGCGATACCTGCGGCACCAACTGACCAATGGGGCCCGCTACTTCGATCATACCGGCAATACCGGCCAAGCCCCCCGCCAACAGCAGGCAGAACCAGATCAGCAGCTTTTCGCGAAAGCCCGCAAACTGCGCCGCCCGCGGGGCAGCGCCAACCACACGTATCTGAAAACCGACCAGCGTGCGCCCAAGCAACACCCAGATCGCGGCTACCACGGCTAATGCCAGCAGCGCCCCGACATGCAAGCGGGTCCCCTCCAGTAGCACAGGCAGCTGCGCTGCCGCACCAAACAACTTGGATTCAGGAAAGTTATAGCCGTCGGGGTCACGCCACGGGCCATGTACCAGATAACTCAGGAACAACAGCGCCACGTAGGTCAGCATCAGGCTGGTGAGGATCTCGTTCGCGTTATAACGGGTGCGCAAAAGCGCCGGCACAGCCGCCCAGAGCATCCCTCCCAGCGCACCCAGCAACAACATGGCCGGCAACACCCAGACACCCGCATCATCAGGCACGGCAATGGCCAGCCCGCCCGCGAATACCGCCCCCATGGCCAACTGCCCTTCCGCGCCGATATTCCAAACATTGGCGCGAAAGCCCACAGCCAGGCCAACGCCTATCAGCACCAGAGGCACGGCCTTGACCAGCAGCTCACTCAGGCCGTAGCTGTCACTGATCGGCTGCAGGAAAAAGGTATACAAGGCCGTTCCGCCATCGATACCCATCAAGGTAAACATGATAAAGCCGCTGATCAGTGTCAGCAGCAGCGCCAACAGTGGCGACAGATAAACCATCAGCGTCGACGACTGCGATCGAGGCTCAAGCATCATCATCGGGAAGACTCCTGCACAGCTTTACGATCTTCAGCCAGCATCACACCAGCGGTCTCCAACGGCACCCCTGTCATCAGCAGGCCCACATCTTCATGCGTGACTTCACTGCGCGGGTACATCGCCGACAGGCGGCCGCCACAGATAGCACCCAGCCGGTGACTGATCGCCAGCAACTCATCCAGGTCTTGCGACACGACCAAAACGGCCGTACCGTTGGCCGCCAGTGCCTGCAGCGAGCGATGAATAACAGCAGCTGCGCCGGCATCGACCCCCCAGGTTGGCTGTGCAATCACCAGTACCTCAGGCGCCTGCTGCACCTCGCGTCCGACGATAAACTTTTGCAAATTGCCGCCCGACAGACTGCCGGCCGAAGCCTGTACACCGTTACAGCGCACATCGAACTCGTCAATCACACCGCTGGCAAATGTCTGCACCGCCTGACGCCGCACAAAACCGCGTTTTAAGAAAGGCAGACGAGAATAACCGCTCAGCAACGCGTTGTCCTGCAGCGACATCTCGGGTACGGAGCCGTGGCCTAAGCGCTCTTCGGGCACAAAGCACAAACCCTCCGTACGTCGCTTATGCGGACCGTGCCGCCCCACGCGCTGACCCAGCAACTCAACGGCCTGAGAAGCCAGACGGTATTCACCACTAATAACCTCCAGCAGCTCCGTCTGGCCATTGCCCGCCACGCCCGCGATGCCGACAATCTCACCGCTATGCACCTCCAGGTCGATATGCTGCAACGAGATCCCCTGAGCGCTGCCGGCCGGGCGACTGATACCATTCAGCGCCAGCTTCACAGCCCCCTGCTCGCCAACCACCGACTGCGACACCGCCGAAACGGCCTCACCCACCATCAGTGCCGCCATGCTGGCGGCTGTCTCCTGAGCGGGTATGCAGGTACCGACATTACGGCCCGCCCGCAGGATGGTCGCTGCATCGCATAACTGACGGACTTCATCAAGCTTATGGCTGATATAGAGAATGGAACACCCTTCGGCCTTCAGACGCCGCAGGGTGACAAAGAGCTTCTCGGCTTCCTGAGGCGTCAACACCGACGTGGGCTCATCCATGATCAGCAGGCTCGGATCCTGCAGCAGGCAGCGCACGATTTCGATCCGCTGCTTCTCACCGACGGACAAACTGTGTACGGCACGGTTCGGATCCAGCGGCAGGCCGTAGCGCTCTTCGACTTCGAGAATTCGCTTCTCCAGTTGCGCCATCGGTGGCGGACTGCTCATCCCCAGGGCGATATTCTCTTTAACGGTCAGGGCTTCAAACAGTGAAAAGTGCTGAAACACCATGCCGACCCCCTGGGCACGCGCCTGGGCCGGGCTGGAAATTCGCACCGAACGCCCTTCCCAGAGCATCGTGCCGGAATCAGGTCGCAACAAGCCGAATATCATTTTAACCAGCGTGCTTTTCCCCGCACCGTTCTCACCCAACAGCGCATGTATTTCGCCGGGCTGAACGGCCAGATCGACCCGATCATTGGCCAGACAGCCAGGAAATGATTTAACCAGCTGTTGAAGCTCCAGCCGGGGAACGCGATGTGCTGAATCAGCGGCAGTCATGGCGTTGTACTACCTCTCAGGAACTAGCCTGTCATTACCAAAGAACAACGGCCCGACACCACAAAAAGATGCGGACGAGCAACAGACAAGGAATGATTGGAACCAGGCAAAAAAACGATAACCATTGAAGGGGGCGTATAATGCCTTATTCCACAGAAAAATTATACTATCGGTCTATTTTTTATCTCGATGCGGCGTCGGTACGGCCCACGAAAAGCATCAGGGCAGATTACTCGCCCAAGCCGCAGCCCTTAAGAATAATGGTGCAGATCTGCTCGGTTATCCGCGTCAGATCGCTTTCCTCAAACGCCTCTTTGTCCATCAGCGCCAGGACCTGTACGTCAAAATCAGCGTAATGCTGCGTCACGGCCCATATCATAAAGATCAACTGCAGCGGATCGAGCGGGTCCATTAGTCCCCGGTCAATCCAGCCCTGAATAACGGCGCAGTAATCACTTAACCACTGGCGCTGCCGGCCACGCAAATGCGCACCGACCACGGGCGCGCCGCGCAAAATTTCTCCGGCAAAAATTTTCGATGCCTCAGGGCGCTCAATCGATAAGCGCAGCTTGGCGGTGATATAGTTGCGCAGCACCGTAGCGGGCTGATCCGCATCGTTAATGGGTGCAAGCGTACGATTCCACTCATCCAGAATATTGTCGAGCAGTTCGCAGTAAAGTTCTTCTTTGCTGGCATAGTAATAATGCACTTGCGCCTTGGCGAGACCGGCCCGATCAGCAATAGCCCGGGTACTGGTGCCCTTGAAGCCGTTGATAGCAAACTCATGCTCGGCGGCCTGCAGAATCTCGGCACAGCGTTCGCGACGAATCCGCCCTTCTTTCACGTCTTTGCTTTTCCCATTGTCCGCTTTCATCGCGTTGACTACTCCACTATCGATGCGCCGTGACTGAATCGTTGATAACTAGGGGCTAGGGCGCTACTGCGCAGCTGCTAGGCTCTAAACAGCAAAACAAACACCTGTCCTTCAGTCTGTATGCATGCGCCTAGCCTGTAAAAAGGCGCCGTTTAGTTCCTAGCAGGCGCACCGCGCCGTTCTAGCTCCTCGCTCCTGTTTTATTTAGGGGCTAA
>JBFGYY010000194.1:0-5957 GCA_041587095.1 Motiliproteus sp.
AAGGCTGGGTTGATGCGATTACCGAGTATCAAAAAAGCCAGCTAAATCTGTGGTCAAACCTGCTGATGGGACGCCCAGACAGCAGCGCTTCCGGTGCTGACCGTCGCTTTAGCAGTGATGAGTGGAGTGAAAACCCGGTTTTCAACTACATCAAAGAATCCTATCTCATCGCTTCTAAGATTCTTCAAAAAGCCGTTAACAACACAAATCTGGACGAAAAAGCACAGCAGAAACTGGAGTTTTACACCCAGCAGTATATCGACGCGCTTTCTCCTACCAACTTTGCCATGACCAACCCGGAAGTCATCCAGCAAGCGATCGACTCCAAAGGCCAAAGCCTGATCGACGGTCTGCAAAACCTGCTGGGCGATGTCGAAAAAGGCCGCATCAGCATGACCGATGAAGAAGCCTTTGTTCTCGGCGAAAACATCTGCACATCCGAAGGCTCGGTTGTATTCCAAAACGAACTGATGCAGATTATTCAGTACAAGCCGCTGACAGAGAAAGTCTGCGAACGCCCTTTGCTGATAATCCCCCCCTGCATTAACAAGTTCTACATCCTCGACCTGCAGCCCAGCAACTCTTTCGTCAAATATGCGGTCGAGCAAGGCCAGACCGTCTTTCTTATCTCCTGGGTTAACGCCACCAAGGAACAGGGCGACATCTCCTGGGATGATTATGTAGAAAGCGGCGTACTCAAGGCGATCGACGTCGTCAAATCAGTCGCAAGCGCACCCAAACTGAACGCAGTTGCCTGGTGCGTGGGCGGAACGATCCTGGCGAGCGCCATGTCGGTCATGACCTCTCGCAAGGATGACTCCATCAGCTCTGCCACCTTCCTGACCACTCTCGTCGACTTCGAAGAGCCCGGCGATATGGGCGTATTCATCGACGATACTCAGGTTTCAAAACTGGTAGCCCAGGTAAAGCGCGAAGGCATCCTGAGCGGAAAGAGCCTGTCCACGACATTCAACATGCTGCGCTCAAACGACCTGATCTGGTCATATGTAGTTAACAACTACCTGAAGGGCCAGGCTCCTGCTCCGTTTGACATCCTGTACTGGAACAGCGATCCAACCAACCTGCCCGGCAACATGTACTGCTACTACATCACCAACATGTACCTGGAAAACAACCTGTCCAAACCAGGCAAGCTGTCAATTTGCGGCGAACCTATCGATCTATCCAAAATCAAAACACCTTGTTATTTCCTTTCCTGCATTGAAGACCATATCGCACCTTGGAAGAGCACCTTCAAGGCCACCGAGATCTTCAATACCAACATTGAGTTTGTACTTGGCGCCAGCGGCCACATTGCCGGTGTTATCAACCCTGCCTCCAAGAACCGCAGAAACTTCTGGGTTAATGGCGACATGGGCAAAGGTGCTGACCAGTGGCTGGAAACAGCGGAACGTCAGGAAGGCAGCTGGTGGAACAACTGGAATGCATGGCTGAAGAAACGTGCAGGTAAGCAGATCGCCGCACCCGAAGCACAAGGCAATGCAGAATACACCGTTATAGAAGCAGCACCAGGCAGCTTCGTTAAAGAGCGTATCGTGTAACGGCCAGCCTGTTTGCAGACAAAAAAAACGGGGCCATGGCCCCGTTTTTATTTGTCTTGTGGTTTTAACAAAACCTCACACCTGTTTTGAACCTATCCACTGATGGGTCACAGGACTCTGGTAGTCCCTCATTCGCTGCAACAGAACACGCGGATCATCACTCACAATCAACATCTGACGCGCAGAAGGCTTCACCATCCCCTGCTCAACCGCCTGATCCAAAAACCGCAGCAGATCATCATAAAACCCTGCCACATTCAAAATTGCGCACGGCTTACGATGCACACCCAGTTGCGCCCAGGACAGCACCTCAAAGATCTCTTCAAGCGTGCCGATCCCACCGGGCAGCGCGACAAATCCATCGGCGCGCTCTGACATCGCCTGCTTGCGCTCATGCATCGTATCAACGCAAACAAACTCATCAAGCCCCGGGTGCGCCACCTCCCAACGAATCAGTCCTTCAGGCATGACACCAACAACCGGAGCACCCAGAGCCAGCATTCGATCGGCGACCAGCCCCATCAATCCGGTTTTTGCGCCTCCGTAGACAAGGCCAAGCTCACTCGCAGCCATTGCCGCGGCCAGATCGCGGCCAGCCTGCGCGTAGGCGGGATCAGCCCCCGTTGCTGAACCGCAAAAAACACAGAGCGTTTTCATAAGTTCAAGTCGCCTTAAGCGCCTTTTTTCAGCAACTGCTCGAGCTTCTCATTGATTCTCAGCTGCTCTTGCTGCTCTTTCTCTGCCTGTTGGCGCTGCTCGCGATCCTGACGCATTTTCTTTAAAAGCGACTTCGCATGCTCCGCTTCTTGATCGGTGACCAGCCCTGCAGGCTGACCAGCAAGATCGACTCGTTCAGCACCGGGCTGCAAACTTCTCAGATAATGGCCAGACCGAACATAAGAAGCCAAAGCACGCTTGACCTTGCCCTTTGGCAATTTAGCGTCAGCAAGAATATCTTCCTGAATCCCGATCTTTAATGGGCGGACGTTCTTGCGATCAAAAGCCAGCGGGTATGTTTCGGAAACCAGCGCAACGGCAGCCTGATTTGCACTTCTGTTTTTACTTTTTTGAGATGTCTTCTTGTCGGTACTCATACGGGGTATCTTATTTAACTCATTGATGGCGAGGTTTATCGGCAAGCGGGTGTTATCACCAGTCACCCTTTGCGAATCAAATAGCAGAACGTTAGACCTTCCGCTCGCTGCTCAAGCAACTCATGACCTAAAAAATTGCAAAATTTAGGTATATCTCGCTGGGTAGACGGATCGGTAGCCACGACTCGCAGCACCTCCCCAATCGCCATATCTCGAACTTTATTATGCAGCATCATCACCGGCTCAGGACAATACAAGCCTTGAGCATCCATCTGGTGATCCGCTTTTACGTCGACCATTTTACAGACTCTATGGGAGAAAGATGCCATTGTCGCAAAGTTTTGGGCGCGGCAAAAGTCACCGGCAGCGATTATACACGCAGAGTTTCGCCTGAAAACGACTTCATCAGCAAATGAGGTCGTCCCCGAGAATAACCAACGCCAGCAATCTATAATACAATCGAGATATGAATAATAATTACCCCAAAGACATTACACCGCGACCTGCGTATTTATCTGAAAGGTTTCGTATAACTATCAGGATGTTCACATGATCAAAGTTATAATCGACCGACACGTAGCTGAAGACTTGCTGGATTATTATAAGGCCGCGTCGCTGCGCACCCTCCAGTCAGCGATGCAATCTCAGGGATTCATATCGGGCGAGTCACTCGAAGACTTAAGCGACCCAAACCATCAGGTACTCATTGCCTCCTACCGCACGACAGCAGACTGGTTTCGCTGGCACAATTCTGATGAACGCAAGTTGATGATGGAGACGCTTGCGCCCTTGCTGATGCATGAAGAGCGCATCACCTTGCTGGAACACAACTAGCCCCAACGATCACA
This sequence comes from Motiliproteus sp., assembly GCA_041587095.1. Lineage (GTDB taxonomy): Bacteria > Pseudomonadota > Gammaproteobacteria > Pseudomonadales > Balneatricaceae > Motiliproteus. The sequence goes on from JBFGYY010000194.1 coordinate 3,505, forward strand.
TAAAACGCCACGGCAGCCCAAATAATGGCATATGCAAAGGATTATTTTTGCAGAAGCGACGGTTTTGACTTAAAGCAATTTGCCAACTTAGATCACAATGATTATATTAGTCAGTGCCAATCAGCCTTGCCCGCAATCCACCTAAGCAGGCATAACACCCACGGCTTGAAGTTTTCGCGAGATCGAAAAAACCGTGTTTAAGGACCTCAAATGCAAAACAAAATCACCACAGACCGTAATCGAAAGGCATCCAAAGCGGAGCACGTAGCCTGTGAAAACTGCGACTTGTTTCCATTGTGCAATCCCATCGATATCGGAGGAAGGGAATTTAGTCTTGCAGATGAATTCGTCGAACGCAGAAGCCCTCTGCAAGCCGGCGCCTATCTCTTTCAGGAGGGCGCTGAATTCACCACGCTTTATGCAGTAACGTCCGGCGCACTCAAACTGATCAATCGCACTGATGAGGGTGAACTGGTGGTCGGTTTTGTTCTTGCCGGCGAAACAGTCGGACAAACGGGCATCTACCCTCAGCAATACCCCTGTAGCGCAGTGGCATTAGAAAACAGCCACGTGTGCGAGCTGCCTTACGCCAACCTGACCGATACGGCGACTCAGGTACCCGTGCTACTCGCTAACTTTCAACAGATGCTGCACAAAGAAAATTTTGACCTGCACCGGCAATTTGCCATGCTGATGGCACGAAAAAACGCAGAGCAACGACTCGCGGCCTTCCTGCTTAACCTCTCCATGCGCCTGACCGAGCGCGGCGCTAACGCCAGCGAGTTTCAGCTGCCCATGTCCCGAGACGACATCGCCAACTTTCTGGGTTTACGCAAAGAGACACTGAGCCGCTTGTTCACTAAACTACACCAATCAGGGGCCATTGCCGTGCGTGGAAAACACATTCGCCTGCTCGACATGAATGAACTTAAAAACGCCTCTGGTTTGCCCCAGCAGAATCTCTCTTAACACACCGCATCTGAATCGGTTATACGCCTTTGATTGACCAAAGCATACCGCTGGTGACGGCTTTTCTGGTTGGTCTTGTCGGAGGCGTACATTGCATGGGCATGTGCGGCGGCATCGTCAGCGCCCTGAGCGTTGGCCAGCCGGGACAACCGCGACGCAGCGCCGCTCAGCAGCTACCGTTTCAGCTAGCTTACAACGCAGGCAGAATTCTAAGTTACGCCTTCGCAGGCGCCATTATGGGCGGAGCAGGCGCTCTGCTTGTGCAACACCTCCCGCTACAAATCGCTCAAAAAATCCTGCTTATGCTTGGGGCCGTCCTGATGCTTCTACTGGGGCTATATCTGGGTGGATGGTGGCGTATCTTAGGCCGGCTCGAACAGGCAGGAGGGCTGCTTTGGAGAAAAGTACAACCCCTTTCACGCCGACTGCTGCCCATTACCAGTCTACCCAGGGCTCTGGCAGTAGGACTTATCTGGGGGTGGGTGCCTTGCGGCCTTGTTTACAGCATGCTGATCAACGCTGTGGCTGCAGGCAGCGCCGGTCAGGGGGCACTGGTGATGCTGGCATTTGCTGCTGGCACACTCCCCAATCTGCTCGCGATTGGCCTGCTGGTCGGCGCCGCCTCACACCTGTTTCAAAACAGGTGGGCGCGTCAGGCAGCCGCCATCACAATCATTGTATTTGGCTTAATGACCGCCTGGCGAGCTGTTAATTTCTAACTTCTATCTTCTAACTTCTAACTTCTATTGCAGAGAAACTCACTCTTGGTGAACAGCCTCTGCTTCCGGGATTATTGCCGGGATGCCATCAGGAAACAACTGCGTGAAACGGTCAGAAATTTTTCCTTGTGATGCCTGATGCAACGCATCTGATTCAGCAATAATGAGAATCAACACACTCACCAACACAGGCAGTAAGCCCACGCCACCGATCAGCGCCAACACCATGATCTTGCCCACCTGATACTGACTATAAGCTACCCAACCAATCACACAGGCCACAAGCAGAAGACTCAGTACAATCAGGAAGAAACGACTACGCTGGGCGGCCAACTGCCAATGACACATGACGAACCAGCTATCTTTACGCTTCGCTGCGCGCGCCCTGAAGATGATATATGCGAGAACTGACAGCGAGAACACAGGCACAGCAAGCAGTGGCTGCCAAAAGCTTCCCGCCACACCCAGAGCCGCAACGAAACAGAGAATATGATTACCCACCAAATTCACAAGCAAAAGTTCATGCACTTGCTTGGCTTTTTTAATTTCTTCCGGGGCTTCACCCTCTCCTTCCCATTCGACGACTTTCTTTCTGCCCTCGTCATCGATCGTGACGACCTTGAACTTCTTTTCTGACATGAACTCAACATCTTTCCCTTCGAGATCGATCGTCTCTCCTTCCTTTGTTGTCCAGGTGTTCTTGTCCTTTTTCATTATTTTCCGAACGACCTCTTTCTCGTCGGCATTCATTTTCCTGATGTACTC
>JBFGYY010000195.1:0-5955 GCA_041587095.1 Motiliproteus sp.
TAACGGTGGCGGGTATCGGGTCTAAATCTCTGTACGGCATAATTCATCGGTGGCTTTTACAGCTCCTTCGCAACCCATGCGCATCCTGCGTGCAACTGTTAATTGTGGTGCTGATATTCAGCCCCTTGGGTTATGCGCAAAAGGGGTACGCGCAGAGCAGCCAGCAATGCCCTTCCGAGCAGATTCTCATACAAGCTGCTCAACAAACCGATATTACACCGATCTGCGCGGCAGGCACGGCCAGCATCCGTTACCTCAGACAACTGGGGCTGGCACCGCAACGCCTGATACGGATCCAGCTATCCGATGCACCGCTGAATGGGTGGGGAGAAACCAGCTTTGGGATCTATGACAAGCGAGCGGACCTTATCCGCCTGCGCTCACTGGACAGCATATTAGCAGCTAATCCGGACGCAACTTTATACGGCCAGCCGATGGATGCAGAACATTTCGCGGGGTTGATTGCCCATGAAATTGCTCACGCCGTGGTGCAACACAATGCGGCGTCGGACCGGGTCAGCAATGCCGCGCAGGAATACCTGGCTCACGCCACGCAAATGGCCGTGCTGCCGGCACCGCGCAGGGCGCAGATCATTGCCGCCACCGGCGTCGGTCCCTGGCAAAAAGGGGATGTGATCAGCGACGTCTATATGGGGTTTTCGCCGACAAAATTCGCGGTAAAATGCTATCTGCATCTCAATGCGCAGCAGGCGCCGGTCGCCTTTGTCCGCAGCCTGATCGACTATAAGTGGCGTCATATCACCCTCGACAGCTGAACAATGCGCTAACGGAACCCGTACCACCGGATCCGACCCAACCCGGTGTTTAGCTGCGTTTTTCCAACGCCAGATAATGGTCGATTCCGTTGATTTGATCTTCGGGATGATGGTTCACATACACTACCGATGTTTCACTACCGGCACAGATTCTTTCAATCAGTGCCAGCACCAGTTGCCGGTTCATATCGTCGAGTCCCAGACAGGGTTCATCCAGAATCAATAACGGCGGATGCTTAACCATGGCTCTGGCGATCAACAACAGGCGCTGTTCACCATAAGAGAGCTTGTTAAAGGGCTGGTCGGCCCTGTCGGACATGCCCAGCAGCGCCAGCCATTGATCGGCGATCTCGCGCTGACGATCGGTATATTTACTGTACAAACCGATACTGTCGTAAAAGCCGGAGATGATCACATTGCGCAATCCGGTACCGACCCGGTATTCCCAGTGCAAGGCGGTGGAGACGTAGCCGATAAACTGCTTGATCTGCCAGATACTTTCCCCACTCCCGCGCTGAAAACCGAACACGAAAATATCATTAACGTAACATTGCGGATGATCACCGGTGATCAGCGACAACAATCCGGTCTTGCCGCTACCGTTAGGACCGCTTAACTGCCAATGCTGATTCGGTTCAATCGTCCAGTCCAGATCACTGATAATCGCCTTATCGTCGTACTTGATACTGATGCTATTGAGCCTTACCAGCGGCTGTGCAGGGTCCAGTTTGGGGATCGCCGTATCGGGATCGGCGCCGGGAACCTGCAGGTCGGTGGTTTTAAGGTGCAGCAATTGATACAGTTCGGCAAACGCCTTGTCATCGTTACGCGCTACCTGGTGTTGCAGCTCACCGCGATCCACATAGGCAATGTGGGTGATAAACTCGGGAAATTCATCGAAACGGTTTAACACCATGACCATCGGTACCCGATCGATCAGTGTTGTCAGATAGCCTTGCAACTGGGCAAGGGTCGCGCTATCAAGCCCATCGAAGGGCTCATCCAGCACCAGCAGATCCGGTTTACACGCCAGCGCCCGAATGATCATGACTTTGCGCGACTCACCGGTGGAGAGCTTGCGGAACGCACGGTCCTGCAAGGTATCCAGACCAAAACGCTGCACCAGATCCGCCGCCAGTTCGGCATCTTCGCAATCACGCAAGAGAATCTCCCGCACGGGCGTACCTTCACTGATAACGTCAAGGATATCGGCATCGTCTTTCTTGCGCTCAGCATCGATCAGTTCCGCCTGCGCTTCAAACGAGACCACGCCCACCCGCGCCGGCAACCCGCTGATGCTGCCGCTAAGCCGCTCCCCCGCACCGGCCAGCACCGCCGCCAGCGCCGATTTACCGGCACCGTTTGCACCGGTAATCACCCAGTGCTGGTCAGGCTCGATGCGCCAGTCGATGTTATTCAACTGGAAACGGCCATCAAAGTTTACCGTCAGGTTCTCTAAACAGATCGGAGCTGGGGTCATCATGGTATTTGTTCACATACGCGGTTTAAGGGGGACATTGAGTCAAAAAAAAGGCCAAGATAGATATCTCAGCCTTCAGCGTTAATCAGCCTCCCCGGGGGTGATGCCGGGGAGGTGATAAGCGTTTAAACGATCTTTTTCATGTCAGCCATATGGCCGCGCAGAACAGCACCGATCGCTTCAACAGGATGGCTACGCAGCGCCGTGTTCACTTCGATCAGGCGCGCATTGTCGACGCCGTTGTCGTCAACCGCCAGTCCGCGTCCGATAACGTCGGTCTTGATACCCTTCATGAAATCGGCCAACAGTGGCAGACAGGCATGGTTATACAGGTAGCAACCGTATTCGGCGGTATCGGAGATGGTCGCGTTCATCTCATACAACTTCTTACGGGCGATGGTGTTGGCGATCAGCGGCGTCTCATGCAGAGACTCGTAGTACGCAGATTCGGCGATGATGCCTGCAGCGGTCATTGTTTCGAACGCCAGTTCAACACCGGCTTTTACCATGGCGACCATCAGGATGCCGTTATCGAAGAACTCCTGCTCGGAGATTTCAACGTCACCGGCCGGCGTCTTCTCGAATGCGGTCTCGGCAGTTTCTGCACGCCAGCCCAGCAGGTTCTTGTCGTCGTTAGCCCAGTCTTCCATCATAACGCGGGAGAAGGTGCCGTCGATGATATCGTCCTGGTGCTTGTTGTACAGCGGACGCATGATCACTTTCAGCTCTTCGGACAGATCGAACGCCTTGATCTTGGCGGGGTTGGACAGACGGTCAAGCATGTTGGTCACGCCGCCATACTTCAGCGCTTCGGTAATGGTTTCCCAGCCGAACTGGATCAGACGGGAGGCGTAACCGGCGTCGACACCCTCTTCAACCATTTTGTCAAAGCACAACAGCGAGCCGGTCTGCAACATGCCGCAGAGGATAGTTTGCTCACCCATCAAGTCGGACTTAACTTCGGCGATGAAGGATGACATCAGTACGCCAGCTTTGTGGCCACCGGTACCCACGGCATAGGCTTTGGCCAGAGCCAGACCTTCACCCTTGGGATCGTTATCTTCGTGGACGGCGATCAGCGTTGGAACACCGAAGCCACGCACATATTCGGCACGGACTTCAGAACCGGGACACTTGGGAGCAACCATGATAACAGTCAGGTCATCGCGGATCTGCATGCCTTCTTCAACGATATTGAAACCGTGCGAGTAGGACAGGCAGGCGCCCTGCTTCATCAGCGGCATGATCTCATTCACAACCGGCGTGTGCTGCTTGTCGGGCGTCAGGTTCAGAACGATATCGGCGGTAGGAATCAGCTCCTCATAGGTACCAACCTTGAAACCATTCTCAGTCGCATTTTTCCAGGACTGACGCTTCTCGGCGATCGCTGCCGGACGCAGGGTGTAGGCGACATCCAGACCACTATCACGCAGGTTCAGACCCTGATTCAGGCCCTGTGCACCACAACCGATGATGACCATCTTCTTGCCTTTCAGGGCTGCAACGCCATCTGAAAACTCGGAGATATCCATGAAACGGCACTTGGCCAGTTGCTCGAGCTGCTCGCGCAGCGGCAGGGTGTTAAAGTAGTTATTAGACATGTCGCTATGTTCCGTTAAATAAAATTGTTACCAGCGCAACAAACACCCGATGGGTTTGTTCCCCGCCATCCATATTCTTAATTAGCCGTACTCTCAATAAGCGCTACTTTATAGCAGTCTGAGTGTTTCGTATATTGATATATTTGCAGTCTGACGTTTCACAATATAAAACACTAAGACATCGGTTATTTTACGAGAGATCCGATCCTGGCAATAGCGCCGCCGGCACAATAATGCCCTGCAATGCGATACCGGCAGGGTAAATCAGGTACTGACTTTGGGTTCATTGGCTTTTTCATCGCTGGCAACCAACCAACCGCCCTGCTGACGCCGGTTGATACTGGCAAGTTCCTGCACCGCACGGGCGTGACTGATCCGCTGCGCGGCCAGGTCCCGATAGATCCGCTGGGCACGCTTGCGCCGCCGTACCGCATCGCCGGCATCCAGAAAAGCCTCGGCCCAGCGCAGCAGTTGGGCGCTCCAGCCACCGCGTTTCGCGCTACCGCGCTGCTGCCCAAGTGCCTCAAGACTGCGCTGGAAATTTGTTTCTATCACTTCCAGCTCCGCCTGCACCGTTTCGGTCTGCGCCGCTTCACTCTGCCGTACCCGCGCAAGCACTTCGGGCAGGTATTCAACGCTGAGCCAGCCGAACTCCTGAAACGTCGACATCTTCTTCACGGCATCGACCACGGTTGCCGGGTTATCACTCTGCATCTGCTCGCACAAACGGTGACACTGCTCCCAGGCTTGCCAGCGATAGGCGAAATCCAGCCCCGCGCCCTTAATGTTCTGCATCCCGATGACCCGGTTCAACAACCCGGGCGGGGTCGTCTCGACCAGGGTACGGATGATCTGGTTGCCCGCCACCTTGGCATCGTCGATCACCACCACGCTGCCGCGCAACCAGTCCCAGAGCTGTTCGCGCGCCTGTTCTTCGCAGACCTCCCGCTCAGCGCGTTTGCCGGTACATTGCTGAATCAGTTTGGCAATGGCGTCGAACTCGGCAAGCTCCTGCAGGGCTTTCTGGACTTCCTGGACCAGCGCGGCGGCACAGCTGTCATTGATAGCCGGCTGCGCAGACGCCTGCAGCCAACTCAGCAGACCATTCGCATCCTGCCAGTTATCCGGCAAGGCCGGGGCTGTTGACGGCGTCGTGTCACGCCCTTTGCCGGTCTCGATCAGTGTATTGTGACGCACGCCGGCAAGCATGGCCTGCACGCGCCGTTCGACGTCCGCGAGCCCACAGGGCTTACGTCGCCGTCTCGTCGCCCGCTGCCAGGCTTGCAGCGCCGGCTCGTTATCAGGCGCTGGCTGTGCATCGGCATCCTGCGGCCAGAGCCTGAAATCCTGCTGCTCGCGTTCCCAGGCCTCATGCAGGTAGTTCAGAAAGCCGTCCAGATTCGTGCCTATCAGATAATGCCGGTCCGCCGCAATATCACTGGCCAGAATCGCGGCGAAAACCTGCGAGCGCGGAATCCGATCGGCGCGGTTATTGATCACCGTGCTCAACCAGATATGCGGCTCCTGCGCGGGATCATGGTCGGCAAAGCCCATTCGATTCCAGTTACCCAGGCAGGCCAGCCGCTCATTGGCCGACATCCCATTGATGTACTCGAGTCGCCGCCCCCAAAGCGACACCTGCGGATAGGCTTTCAATACCCCCAGATCGGGGACCACACGATCTGCCATCTCCTTAAGGGCAAAATTGGTATCAATGTCGAGGTATTCGCTCATCCGCACCACCAGGGCGATGTTGTAGGGGTGCTCCTCGTAGGGAAATCGTTGCAGAATATCCGAGGTCAGCAAGCCTGCCTCCAGCCAGTCCACGGTCAGGCAGCGGGTTTGCAGACGATCCGCCGCCTCGCTTAACACCGGCAACATCTGTTCTTCGGACGTCAGCAGGACGCCTTTGCGGGGAATGAACTCGGTCATCACCTGCGGAATATTAATACCGGCGGGTCCCTGTAAGTTTTCATGATCGGGATAGGTATTGGTGATCGTGGCGATATCGTCCCGCATCCACTGGCGCTGCAGTATCTTGACGTAACTGGGTGTCAGCCCCATGCATTCCCACAGAAACACCTGCGCACCCAATGCA
>JBFGYY010000196.1:0-5934 GCA_041587095.1 Motiliproteus sp.
ACAACGTCTCTTTACCGCCGACAACCGGCCAGCGCAGGCCGCGCGACTGGTGATACATATCGAAAGGCGCCAGGTCATGAGCATGGCCACGGCCAAACTCCGCGTACTCTTCAAACAGCCCTTTCTGAATATAAAAACCAAACTGATCGGCTTCGAAATTTTTAAACCCATCCGCGGTTTCAGTTAATGGATAACGATCGACCTGTCCGTTGCGGAACAGCACGTCATACAGTGTTTTACCGCGTAGTTCAGGGCTCTTGGCCAGCAGGGCGTCAGACCAGACCTCCTCCACTTTGAAGCGTTTGGAAAACTCCACCAATTGCCACAGGTCAGACTTGGCTTCGCCGGGCGCATCCACCTGCTGACGCCAGAACTGGGTGCGCCGCTCGGCGTTGCCGTAGGCCCCCTCTTTTTCCACCCACATTGCCGTAGGCAAGACCAGATCGGCTGCCTGAGCCGTTACAGTCGGATAGGGATCGGAGCAGACAATAAAGTTATCCGGGTTACGGTAACCCGGCAGACCTTCTTCGTTGATATTAGGACCGGCCTGCATATTGTTGTTACACATGGTCCAGTAGACATTCAATTTACTGTCTTTGAGCATACGGTTCTGCATAACCGCGTGATAGCCCGGCTTGGCGGGAATAGTGCCTTCCGGCAGCTTCCAGATTTTTTCTGTCGCCGCACGGTGCTTTGGATTTTTAACCACCATATCGGCTGGCAGGCGGTGGGAGAACGTCCCCACTTCGCGGGCGGTCCCGCAGGCCGAAGGCTGTCCGGTTAACGAGAAGGGGCCGCTACCGGGAGTCGAAATCTTACCGGTAAGCAGATGCACGTTATACATCAGGTTGTTAGCCCAGACACCACGGGTATGCTGGTTGAAGCCCATGGTCCAGTAAGACACGACCTTCTTGGCTGGATCGGCGTATAACTTCGCCAACGCTTCCAGTTTATGCGGTTCGACGCCTGACATTTCGGCGGCTTTTTCCAGCGTGTATTCACTGACAAACTGAGCGAATTCGTCAAAACTGATCGGCGTAGACCCGCCTTTACCCGGGTTCTTCGCCTGCATCTCCAGCGGGTGGGTCGGGCGCAGGCCGTAACCGATATCGGTCGCACCTTTGCGGATATTGACATGCTTATCGAGGAAGTCCTGATTAACGTTACCGCTCTGTATGATGTAATTGGCAATATAATTCAGAATCGCCAGATCGGATTGCGGCGTAAAGATCAAGTCATTATCCGCCAGCTCGAAACTACGGTGCCGGAAGGTCGACAGAACGTGTACCTGAACATCTTCGTTGCTTAAACGCCGATCGGTCAGTCGCGACCAAAGAATCGGGTGCATCTCGGCCATGTTTGAGCCCCATAGCACGAAGGCATCGGCATTTTCCAGATCATCGTAGCAGCCCATCGGCTCATCGATACCGAAGGTGCGCATAAAGCCGCCCACGGCAGAGGCCATACAGTGGCGGGCATTCGGATCGATATGGTTGGAGCGGAAACCGGCTTTCATCAATTTCGACGCGGCATAACCTTCCCAAACGGTCCACTGGCCTGAGCCAAACATGCCGACCGGGGGCATCTCATCGCTGTTACGGGTAGCCGCGAGCGCAGTTTTCCACTTTTCGGCCATGATGTCGAACGCCTGATCCCAGGAGATCGGGGTAAATGCTCCCTCTTTATCGAACTTACCGTCGGTCATACGCAGAAGAGGCTGCGTCAGGCGGTCCTCACCGTACATAATCTTGGAGAGGAAATAGCCCTTAATACAGTTCAAGCCCTTGTTGACAGGCGCATCGGGGTCGCCTTGCGTCGCAACCACCCGCCCCTTCTGGGTGCCCACCAGAACACTACAGCCAGTGCCGCAAAAGCGACACGGTGCCTTATCCCAGCGTATTTCGCTGGCGTCCGATTTAGCCAGAAGGTTAGTAGCCGAAGCGGGCATCGATACCCCGGCTGCGGCTGCGGTTGCCGCTACCGCATTACTTTTTACAAATTCTCGTCGTGTAAGCTTCATGCTCTCTCTCCTGCTATAGGGTCTCACTGCCGCCCTGGTGAAAAACCAGAGCGGTGGAAATAACACCGGGGATGTTGTTGATCGTTGTCATGGTATCCATAGCGATTTTTTCGCCGCCCCGTTCCTCGACGGTAACGACCAAGGCTCCTGCATCGTTAGAACCGTGGACTTCCACGCCATGCAGCCTGTTTAGCTGCTGCGTAACCGCAGCGGTTTTTTCTGGCCGGGAACGAACAACCACCCCGGTAATATCGAACGAATCCATCTCGCTTTCAGCCTGCATGTTCTATTTCGCTCCGTTATTACTCACAATGATGGGCGTGCTATCCGCCGGGGCGGCGTGAGTCACTGTTACCGTAACTGCCTGTGTCGGACAAACCGGGACGCAAGCACCGCAACCATTGCAGCGCGACAGGTCGACCGCTGGCATGGCAAGCCCTCCTGGCTGCAGCTTGAACCGAATCGCTTCCGGCTCGCATTGCTCGGCGCAACTCCGGCAAACTACCGACTGCGTTACCAGACACCGGTCACTGATCGTCGCCTTATGGTTCCAGGGTTTGTGCTGCGTCGACGTGAACAGGGGTTCATCGCAGGCCGATACACAATCGGCACAAAACGTACATTCCCCGAGGCTGAAATTAACCTCGGGAAAGCCACCCGAGCCAATCTGTAAAATCTGTTCGGGGCAGTGCTCTACACAACGGCGACAACGGCTACAACGATCGACGAAGTCCGCTTCGTCGATACTCCAGGGCGGCCGTATCGCGTTGGAGCGACTTAATCGTCCCCGCAGTAGTTGCCGCTTCTGACTGTTAAAAGCTGTACGCATGTAACACCTGTCTGTGTGGCGTCCCTGTTGAGCTAATGGCCATACCGATCCTCAAACCAATAACGGCTTTTCAAAATAAGTAACTCACTCTGTTAGTGTGGCTAACTATCTTCCCCTTTGCCACGCGGTGACTTGATAAACATCAAGTACGGCAAACAAGGCGTTTTTATCCCGGTAATTGGAAAGGCAAGGGCTCTGCAAGCGGCTGTTTATAACCCTGTAACGCCTGCAATAACTGAATTTCCTGCGCCCAGAGGCTGTCGTCGATGGTTTCCAGAACCAACGGAATCCCGTCAAAGCGGTCGTCGTTCATGATGTAGCGAAAAACTTCCAGACCGATATAGCCTCGACCCAGACTGTGGTGCCGGTCGACACGCTTGCCCAGTTCGGTCTTGGAATCATTCAGGTGCATCCCGCGCAGATACTCAAACCCCACCACCTGCTCAAACTGCGCAAAGGTCGCCTCGCAGGCTTCGGTACTGCGCAGGTCATAGCCCGCGGCGAAGGTATGACAGGTGTCGAGACAGACGCCGACACGGCTCTTGTCTTCAACACCGGCAATGATCTGCGCCAGTTGCTCGAAACGGAAACCGAGATTACTGCCCTGCCCGGCGGTGTTTTCGATTACCGCGACCACCCCCTCGGTCTGCTCAAGACTCCAGTTGATAGAATCAGCAATGCGCTGCAGACAAGTATTCTCATCAATTTTCTTCAGGTGACTGCCGGGATGGAAATTGAGCAGCGTCAGTCCTAACTGCTCGCAACGGCGCATCTCATCCAGAAACGCGGCCCGGGATTTCTGCAATGCCTCCTCTTCGGGATGGCCAAGGTTTATCAGATAAGAATCATGGGGCAGAATCTGCTGGGGCGCGAAGCCACCTGCGGCACAATTATCCCGAAACGCCGTGATACTTTTATCGGTAAGCGGCTTGGCATCCCAGCGGCGCTGGTTTTTCGTAAACAAAGCGAAAGCACTGGCTCCAATTGCGGTGGCATTCAATGGGGCGTTCTCGACACCACCACTGGCACTGACATGGGCTCCGATATATTTCATTCTGCTATAGTCCTGGTAGGCACAATCGATTACCCGCGCCATCAGCGAACTCGTTGTGATGCGTTAGCTGATGACGCGGGTATAAACTGAGAGTAATTCTACGGAATTACGCACAAAGTGCCTTATATCAACACGAGATTATTGTTGCGTTAAATCAACAAACAGACGAATAACTATGCGACATACCATCCACCTCCGTACTGCTATTGCGTTGTTCATCACCTTACTGATAAGCGGCTTCTGCGTTTCCTCACCACTAAACTCCGTATCCAGCGCGGCCACAGCGTTTCAGGTTGACCCCGTTGCCGAGGGGTTAGGTGTTCCTTGGGGAATGACCTTTATCGAAAAACAGCAACTGTTAATTACCCAACGTCACGGCGAAATGCTGATCTTAAACACCCTGAGCGGCACGATTAGTACGGTGTCAGGGCTGCCGGCGGTGGCCGTCGTCGGCCAGGGTGGCTTATTGGATGTGGTTACCGAACCGGACTATTCCCCAGGCGGCTGGATCTATCTTACCTATAGCAAAAATACCTCCGCCGGTGCGGCGACAACCCTGGCACGTACGCGACTGAAAGATAACCAGTTTCAGGATTGGCAGGACCTGCTGGTAACACAATCCGCCAGCGACACCGGGCGTCATTTTGGTAGCCGCATCGCGTTTGATGATCAAGGCTTTCTCTATCTGAGCATCGGTGACCGCGGTGTACGACCTAACGGTCAGGACCTGACCAACCATGCAGGTAGCATCTTGCGACTGCACCACGATGGTTCTATTCCGGCAAACAACCCCTGGCGGGGCAGCAATAACGCAAAGGGGGAAATCTGGAGCTATGGTCACCGCAACCCGCAAGGCATTGCCTTCGATAGGCTTAACCGTCGCCTGTGGGCCATTGAACACGGACCGCGCGGTGGCGATGAACTGAATCTGATCCTGCCCGGTCGCAACTATGGTTGGCCAACGATATCCTATGGCAAGGAGTATTGGGGCCCGTTTCAGGTCGGTGAAGGCACCGAAAAACCGGGCATGGAACAACCGGTTAAAGTCTATATTCCCTCCATCGCCCCCGGGAGCTTGCTCTGGTACCAAGGCGATGCGTTTCCCGGCTGGCGAGGCAATCTGTTCGCAGGCGCATTGAAGCTCGCGCATCTGAATCGCATTACGCTCAATGGGGCCGGCCAGGCAATTGCAGAGGAGCGACTACTCGAATCGCTGGGCGAACGCATTCGGGCACTGGCCACCGATTGGCAAGGCTGGATCTACCTGTCCACCGACAGTGGCAAAATTCTGCGTCTTCGGCCCGTCGACCCGTAGCGGGGGCTTGTTGATCTGACGCAAAAGATACGCAACTTGCCGCGCCTATAGAAGCGACATGCATTGAATGCGGTCACTTTAGGAGCGTATATTAGCTCTGAGTGGACCAAGACTCCCCGACGCATTATGAGCCGGAGCAAGGCGTGAGCGACGAACTTTACGAAGGCCTGCAAGCATTGGCCGACAGTACCTTCCCCAAACACTGTAATACCTGCGGGCGTGATTATCATTCTGCGGGCGATTTTATCCAGCAAACCGAAGATCTGGCTCGCGGCTCGGGGTTGAAAGCCTCCTGGGACGACGACGACCGCCCGATCGTCGAGCTGTACCGCAATTGCGTCTGCGGCTCGACCATGATGGACTTTTTCACCGACCGCCGCGACCTGAGCGACAAGGGATTACAACGTCGCGAACACTTCGGCAACCTGTTGATCAAGCTGGAACAACGCGGTCTGGACAGCCAGGTGGCCAGAAATGAATTAATCAAACTGCTGCATGGTCAGCACAGTGAAATACTGGAAAAACTCGGCCTGAAACGAAAAAAGGCGAACACCTAGTTCGCCTTTTTGGTTCTTATCGATCGGATCTAGTCGTCGATCTCCAGCTCGATTTCAGCATTACTGATCTGATTCAATAGGCTGCTGTAAGTCCCGCTCTCGACCGACACCTCACTGCCATCTTTAATCGCCGCAAAAAACGCTACCGCAGTCGCAGGC
>JBFGYY010000197.1:0-5934 GCA_041587095.1 Motiliproteus sp.
ATGAACAGTTGCAGCACATAGGCATTAATCATGACCAGTGATCCCAGGGTCATGCTGCCCGCAGCCACTTCCCGGGTGGCCAGCAGCATCATCGCCACCATGCCGACGGCGACGATCAGCGCCTGACCACTGCTGAGCAGCATCAAGGTGAGCCTGTTCTTGAGGCGGGCTTTTTCCCAGGCCGCCAGATTGAGATCGTATTGGTTCGCTTCCCGCTCTTCATTGTTAAAGTACTTGACGGTTTCGTAGTTGAGCAGGCTGTCGATGGCGCGGGTGTTGGTTTGCGAATCGATCTGATTCATCTCACGGACAAAACGGTTGCGCCATTCGGTGGTCAGGACCGTGAAATACACATAGGTGCTCACGCACGCGACGGTGATGAACGCGTACCAGGGGCCGAACGCATAGAGCAGGATCACGGCAACCATCGACAATTCGATCAGCGTGGGAACGATATTAAATACCAGCATGCGCATCAGGAATCCGAAGCCGCTGCCGCCGCGTTCGATATCCCGGGAGATCCCGCCGGTCTGTCGGGACAGATGAAACTCCAGCTCCAGCTGATGCAGGTGGCGGAATACATTCAGCACGATCGAGCGCATCGCGCGCTCAGTAATACGGCTGAATACGTAGTCTCTGGCTTCGCTGAGGAACACCGAACTAAAGCGCAGCAGCCCGTACAGCAGCACAAACAGTAACGGAATGACGATTACCTGATGTTGCAGCCGGTCGAGGCTGTCGACGATCATCTTCAGCGCCCAGGGCATGGTAACCGTGGCGACCTTTGCCAGAATCAGCAGTGCCAGGGCGCCTAAAAGCCGGTTGCGGAATTGCCACAGGTAAGGCCAGAGCATCTTCATGACCTGCCAGGTTTCCTGGCGGCCGAGGGCATTTTCACTGGCGGGGTGGGGATGGCGGCGTCGGCTGGACATGGTAGCTCCGTTACCTGTGATCTGTCATTGTAGTGCGCCGGTGAGGCCGTGCCAATGTTCGATCGTCTAACCTCCTGTTTATTCGGCCGTTAGCACCACTCTGTGTGGTGCTTCATACCGGCCAAGGCCTTACAATAACAGCCTACTGACACCCTGAAGGACTTGACGATGGCGGCGCGTGTAATCCCCCTCTGTGGTGCTCTGACCGCTGCCGGCCTGCTGTGTATGCTGCTGTCGTTGTTGGGCGTTCCGGTTCCCGAGGGGATTTCTGGCCTGTGTTATTGGCTGGCGGCGCTCTTGGCATGGCCGCGTCTGGTTGTTCGTAATCGCCGGCAGTCGCTGCTGCTGATTGGCGTGGGGTGTGCCGGACTCGGCTGGGGCTGGTGGCACGGCGCTGAGCTTCCCTGGCTGCAGATGCTAACGGGTAGCAGCGGGCTGTTGTCCATGCTGGTGGCGGTTACTTTCCTCTCTCTGATCGGGCTTCCTGCCACCGAACAGACAACGCTGCCCGGACGACGAGGCATCGCTTCGACACTGCTGGGTGTTCACCTGTTCGGTGCCGTGATCAACCTGTCTGCGTTATTTATTATGGGCGACAGAATCGCCCGGAAAACCCCGACCGAAGCCGGGGCCTCAAGCGCCGGTACGCTGCGCTTGGAGCGACGTCAGGCGATCGCCCTCTGCCGGGGGTTCTCCGTGGCAGCGATCTGGTCGCCTTTTTTTGCCGCCATGGCGGTGGCGCTGACCTATGCGCCGGATATGCAGTTGCTAACGCTCTGGGCTGCCGGTATGCCATTGGCGGTGCTGGCGCTGGCAATGACCTATCGGGAGCTGGCCGCCATGCCCGCAGAACAGTCTTTTGCCGGCTACCCCATACGTTACAGCAGTCTCTGGCTGCCGGCGCTGCTGGCGGTGCTGGTACTGGTGATTCATGACCAATGGCCTGCGCTGGTCGTACCGGCGATTATCACCTTGCTGTCGCCACTGCTGGCGTTATTGTCGATGACGCCTCATCCGCGCCGCGGCGGACGGCGTTTGCACGGGCATCTTTTCGGGCGACTGCCGCAGATGGGCAACGAACTGTTACTGTTTCAGTCCGCCGCCATACTTAGCCTGGGGGTTGGCGCGGTGATCGATGGTCTGCAGGGCTGGCAGCTGTTTGAGCAGTTTGGGGCTATCGAGGCTTATCTGTGTCTGCTGGTCGGCGTTGGCCTGGCTGTGTTGGGGATTCACCCGCTGATCAGCATCGTGTTGTTAAATTCGTTGCTGTCGCCCTTACAGCCCGATCAAACACTGGTTGCGTTGTTGTACCTGCTAATCTGGGCTCTGGGTACCTCGGTTGGCCCGCTGTCGGGGATGAATTTATCTATACAGGGGCGTTACGGAATCGACGGCTACGCCATGATGCGCTGGAATCTGGGTTACCTTGGACGCATGTTGTTGCTCAGCGCTGTTTCGATCGCCTGGTTGGCTGCCTGACAGCGTGTGGAGTCGCTTGAAAAATTGCAGCTATCATGGGTTTTGTTGCGGTGAATTTACTATAAACTGACGCAAACCTGTCTGATAGCTGTGTTAGGAGAGTCTTATGCGTTATTGCTTTCAAACCCTGATCATCGCGGGCGTGCTGATTTTAGCGGGTTGTTCACCCATTCCTGACCTGCCTGGTCCCCTGGGCATCCCGGGTTTCTAACCGGCATCGATACGCCGTAGCAGAAGATACAGCGACCAGCGTCCTAATCAGCCGGCTGCCAGCCAGATCCCGACGGCGATCATCAGTGTGCCTGCCACGCGATTCATCAGGCGCACATTGCCGCTTTTTTTCAGAAAGCGGCTTAAGGTTTGCCCCCCGCCGGCGTAGAGCAGCAGACAAAGCAGCTCTATGATCAGAATCATTGTTACCAGGATTAAAACCTGAGGTAACAGGGGCTGCTGGTCATTGATGAAGGGGGGCAGCAGCGACACGAAGAATGCCCAGCCTTTGGGGTTGGCGACGGCGGTAACGAAACCCTGGGTCATCAGTTCAGAACCGGTCGCGCGCTTGCTGCCGGTATCGTCATGGCTGATCGCCATTTTCCCCCGGGATCGCCACAGCTGAACCCCCAGAAAAGCGAGGTAAGCGCCGCCGGCCCATTTAAACAATTCGAAGGCTTGAGGGTATTGCAGCATCAGCGTGGCAACCCCAATCACCGATAGCACCGCGACCAGACCTACCCCGACCAATTCTCCCGCCATCATCCACAGCGTGCGCCGCAGGCCGATGGTCATTCCCAGCGTCATCGACAGCGTCATACAGAGCCCCGGTGTTGCCGAAACTGCCAGAAATGTTGGCAAAAAAATTAATAGAACAGAGGCTTCCATGGTGACCTTGCGACCCGAAAAAGGAGCTCAGTCTACCTTGTAAACGGCCGTTTGCAACGACACCCGCGTTAGGGGGGATTCGGCTGATCTGTCATTAATAGTCACCGGTGCTTGACCTATGTGTAGCTCCTTGGTTGTACACTCAGGTATAACGAGTTTTAAAACGACGATTAACCCGGCGGATTCATAGATTGACCCAGGGATGAGTCAACATTGGCCATCTGGCCTATGCGAGCACGCTTCAAGCCAGCAACTTCACACAGTTGTGCCGGCTTTAAGCAGCTGATGAAGAGTTAGGTTTGAACAAATAGGTTTGAACAAACAGTTATGAACAGATAGGTATGGATACCTATTTGTTCGCAGTTAATAAGAAGTTGAGAGAGCGGCGATGAAAGTTAGCGAACTTGCCCGGGAGGCTGGCGTCAGCGCTGATACGGTGCGCTATTACACACGTATCGGCTTGCTCAAGCCCCAGCGTAATCCTGATAACGGTTATCAGATATATGACAGCAACGCCCTGAAGAATCTGCGTTTTATTCAGAAGGCCCGCTTGCTGGGTTTTGGTCTGAACGAGATCGAGACCATTGTGAATCACGCGCACAGTGGTGCCTCTCCCTGCCCGATGGTGCGTGGCTTGATGAATAAGCATATGCCGCGGGTTCGTCAACAGATCAGTGAGTTACAGACGCAGCTGGAGCGCATGGAGCGTGCGATGGAGACCTGGGAACAGATGCCCGACAGTTCGCCGGACGGCGAGACCATCTGTCGTTTAATCGAATGCTGGAACAATACGGAGAAGAAAAGTCATGGCTGACCTCGAAGTTACGAGCCATTCGACGGCATTGGCGCTCGAAGGCGTCAGCTGCAACGGTTGCGTGAGTAAAATCCGCAAGGCTCTGCAGGCGCAGGATCCGGGCGCGGAGATCCGGGTTGATCTGCCCAGCAAGACGGCGCACGTCGAATCGACGCAACCGGCAGCGCAGATTATTACGCTGATAGCGGGGCTGGGCTACGCCGCGCATCCCATTGTTGCAGCAGAACAGCGATTTGAAACCGAAGGTATCAAATGTAACGGCTGCCTGGGTAAGGTGCGCAAGGCGTTGCTTGCTCGCGATGAACTGGCCGAGGTCGAGGCGGATTTTAGCGCCAAGACATTGAGTATCCGCAGTGTGCTGGATGAGACTCAGCTCGTCGAAACGGTATCGGCATTGGGCTATGGCATCCAACCAGTTCCGCTAGCTGAGGCGACATCGTATTGGTTTCAAACCGAGGGAATCAAATGTAACGGCTGTCTGGGCAAGGTGCGCAAGGCGCTGCTCGCTCGCGATGAACTGGCCGAGGTCGACGCGGACTTTAGCGCCAAAACGCTGACTATTCGCAGCGTGCTGGACGAGGCCCGGCTGATCGAAACGGTATCGGCGCTGGGTTATGGCATTCAACTGGTTCCGCAAGCCGATGCGGCTGGTGATAACGTACTTGGTGAAGGGTTGCAGGAATCTGACCTGGATGGCTTTTCCGGTGACGGTACCGATACAGATACAGATACAGATACAGATGTTGAGCCATTCGTCACGCCTGCTGTTGACGACGCACAATCTTCCGCGACCAAGGTGCCCGCCGCAGAGCCTGCCACTCATCTGGCGCTGGAGGGCATTACGTGCGCGGGCTGCGTCAAGAGTATCGAAGATGCGCTGTCCGCCGTGCCGGGGGTCGGTCGGGTCGACGTCAATTTCGGCAGTCGCAGCGCTCTGGTGACCGGTGATCTGCCTGCGGCGCGCTTGATTCAGGCGGTCGAAAACGCCGGCTATGGTGCCAGCGAAGTGCTGGACCCGGATAAGGCCGAAAGCCAGCGCGAAGCCGGTGAAGCGGCGGAGTATCGACGCAAAATAACCAATACGGTCATCGGTCTGGGGCTCGGTATACCACTGATGCTGAGCGGCATGCTGCACGAGATGAGTGTTTCATCCAGTGGTGAACGTGCCTTATGGGGTTTTGTTGGACTGCTGACGCTGGCAGTGCTGCTGACCGCGGGTCGTCACTTCTATGTCGGTGCCTGGAAAGCGTTTAGGCACCATAACGCCAACATGGATACCCTGATCGCTACCGGTACGGGAGCCGCCTGGTTGTATTCCATGGTGGTGGTGCTGATGCCGGAGATCTTGCCGGAAACGGCCCGTGGCCTCTATTTTGAAGCGGCGGCCATGATCATCGGCCTGATCAATCTGGGGCAGGCGCTGGAGCTCAAGGCGCGCGGACGTACCAGTCAGGCGATCAAGCGCCTGCTGGATCTGCGCACCAAGACGGCCCGGGTCCTCAGGGATGGGCGCTTTGTCGATCTGCCGATCGATCAGGTCCGGCAGGATGATCAGATTCAGGTACGTCCCGGCGAGAAAATACCGGTCGATGGCCGGGTGATCGAGGGCCACAGCACCCTGGATGAATCGATGCTGACCGGCGAACCGATGCCGGTCAAAAAAGCCGTGGGGGATGAGCTCTCTGCCGGTACGCTGAACCGCAGCGGTGCATTGACCTTCCGCGCGACCCGCGTGGGTAAAGAAACGGTGCTGGCGCAGATCATCGAGATGGTACGCAAGGCGCAGAACAGCAAACCGCCGATCAGCCGCCTGGCCGACCAGGTCTCGGC
>JBFGYY010000198.1:0-5932 GCA_041587095.1 Motiliproteus sp.
ACCTGTCTGGTGGTCTCCCCCGATGATATGAATCGTTTGATGGTGGCTAACAGCGCTTTCAGCCTCAAATTGATGCGCTTGCTCAGTTCCCGCCTGATCGATAGTGCCAAAACCGCAGACCAGCAGATTATTGAGGCCTACCAGACGCTGATTTTCTCCTTGTCCGATATGGCCGAATCCCGGGATCCGGAAACCGGTGAGCACCTGCTGCGGGTGCAGAATTACTGCCGGCGTCTGGCGCAGATGCTGCAAAAGACCGAGCGCTTTGGTGACCAGATCAGCGACCAGTTTATCGAGCATATTGCGGTGGTTTCACCGTTGCACGATATCGGCAAGGTCGGGACGCCGGACCACATCCTGCTCAAACCGGGTAAATTGACGGCCGATGAATTCGAGATCATGAAGCAGCACTCGGCAATTGGTGCCAAGACACTGCTGCGCGTGCTGAATAAAAGTGGCAATCCGATCTTCTCAATGGCCTATCACGTGATTCTCCACCATCATGATCGTTATGACGGCAGCGGCTACCCCACAGGCCTGAAAGGGGAAGCGATCCCGCTGGAGGCGCGTATCATGGCGCTGGCGGATGTCTACGATGCCTTGCTGTCCAAGCGCGTGTATAAGGAAGCGTTTGACTACCAGCGGGCTAAAGACATTCTCGAAGAGGGCTGTGGCAGCCATTTCGATCCGTATATCTGTCGCTTGATGCTGGATAATATCGGGGAGTTTGAAGCAATTCATCGCCAGTTTGCCGATCAGTGAGCCCCGCTTACGTCTGCCGACCAATACGCCTGACGCCAATTATGCGCGGCTTTGGTTGGATTTTGCGCAGCGGTGGTCGGATTTAAAGCCGTCAGCAGCGAACTTCCGGCCGGAAGAATACCGAAGCACCGTAACGGCAATCAATAGATCGGTTTTTGTGCAACAATAGGCGGCCATGCCGTAACAACTGCTTCACAAATGAAAAATAACAAGATCCCCGCTCACGATTTTTGTTACACCTCACTTAAGCATGTTTCCCGCAGTTTTTACCTGAATACCGTGGCTTTGCGCAGCCCGCTCCGGGACTACGTGTGCGTGGCTTATTTGCTGTGCCGTATCGCGGATACGATTGAAGATGACCCGCATATCCCGGTGGCCGACAAGCACGCCGGTTTTGCTTTGTTCGATGCGGCATTGCAAAGCGCGGAAGTTCCGGCTCACTGGGCGAGTTTTGTGGCTTCCTTACAGGCGAGCCCTCACGAGCTTGAGCTGATGGAAAATTATCAGCAGGTGCTGCATCGGCTGGTCGAATTCCCGGACCCGATTCAGGCGATATTGCTAAAACATGTCGGCATTATGACCGGGGGGATGGCCGAGTACTGCCAAAAGCTGGAGCAAAGACGCGAGGCTTTCCAGGACCTCGAACAGCTCGATGATTACTGCTATTACGTGGCGGGTGTGGTCGGCGAGTTACTCACCGACCTGTTTGCCGCCGAGATGCAGATAGACGAGCCGGCGCTGCTCAAGCTTCGACAAAACGCGATCGCCTTTGGGTTGGCGTTGCAGTACACCAATATTATCAAGGATTATTCGGTCGACGATGAGCGGGGTATCACCTTTTGGCCGTTGTCGGTGCGCCCTAAAAACAGCGCGGGTAAACCCGCCGTCCGGCAGATGACCCGGCATTGCCTGGCGCATATGCGTGACTCTTTTGAGTACATCAAGCATCTGCCCAAGGAGGAGAAAACAGTCCGGCTCTTCTGCCTGTGGCCGCTGTTTTTTGCGATCGCCACCCTGCGGGAAGTCAATAAGGATTACGCGCGCTTTGAGCGTGGTGAGAATGTGAAAATATCCCGCCGCCGCGCGCGCGTTATCATGTTGCTGACAACGATGTTTTGTCGCAGCAACAGGGCGCTGGAATATTATTTCCAGCGCTACCTGGCTGCGGTCAAAAAAGCGCTAACCGATTAGGTAAGGCCAGCGGCTGGCCCGAGCTACACCGCCGCTTTTGCGCAGGCTTTGCTTGATGGTTAATCCAGCGGCACCAGTTTGGCGTAGGATACCACCAGCCATTTGGTACCGACTCTATCGAATTTGACCTGCACCCGGGCATTGGGGCCTGCGCCTTCATAATTGAGCACGACGCCTTCACCAAAAATGCTGTGGTTGACCCGCTGGCTGAGGCGCAGGTTGGTTTCCGGGATCTCACTATCATTAAAACGCGGATGCTTGCTGGCGGTGCGGGGCGCGCTGCCCGGACGGCTGTACTGACTTTTCATGCGCACCTCTTCCAGCAGCTCCGACGGGATCTCCTGAATAAAGCGTGAGGGACGGTTGATGGTTTCCTGCCCGTGCAGGCGGCGCGACTCCGCGTAGGTCATATACAGCTTTTTCATCGCCCGGGTGATGCCGACGTAGCACAGGCGGCGCTCCTCCTCGAGGCGACCGGCTTCTTCCAGTGACATCTTGTGGGGGAACAATCCCTCTTCGACACCGGCGAGAAAGACCAGCGGAAACTCCAGGCCTTTAGAGGAGTGCAGGGTCATCAGCTGCACACTGTCTTCAAATTCATCGGCCTGACCTTCACCGGCATCCAGCGCGGCCTGATCGAGAAATGCCGCCAGTACCGGCACATTCTCCTCCTCGGCAGTGCGCTCCCAGGTACCGGCGAACTGGCCGGCAGCACTGACCAGTTCCTCGAGGTTTTCGATACGCGCCTGGGCTTTCTCGCCTTTTTCCTTGCGGTGGTGAGCGATCAGGCCGCTGTGACGGATGCAGTGCTCGGCCTGCTCCTGCAGGCTCAACGGCGCCGTGTCACTGTCGAGCTGATTGATCAGGTCGATAAAGCTTTGCAGGGCATTGCTGGCGCGGGCGGTAAACAGTTTCAGGGATACGGCTTCATTGGCGGCTTGCCAGAGGCTGATCCCTTCGGCGCGGGCGTGCTGGCGCACCGTCTCGATGGTCTGGGTGCCGATGCCACGGGTCGGTACGTTGATGACCCGTTCGATGGCGGTATCGTCCAGCCGGTTGGCGATCAGGCGCAAATAGGCCAGGGCGTTTTTGATTTCCAGCCGTTCATAAAAACGCTGCCCCCCGTAGATCCGGTAAGGGGTGCCGGCGCGGATCAGGGCTTCTTCCAGCACGCGCGACTGGGCGTTGGAGCGGTAAAGAATGGCGCTGCTGGCGCGGGGGTTACCGTCCTTGGCCCATTGATTCAGGGTGTCGACAATAAATCGTGCTTCATCCTGCTCGTTGAAACCCGCGTAGAGCGAGATCGGCTCGCCGCGATCGCCCTCGGTCCAGAGTTGCTTGCCGAGACGGCCGCGGTTGTTGGTGATCAGGCCGTTGGCGGCGTCGAGTATGGTGGCGGTGGAGCGGTAGTTCTGCTCCAGGCGGATCGTCTTGGCGTCGGCAAAGTCGCGGCTGAACTGCTGGATATTTTCGATCTTGGCACCACGCCAGCCATAAATGGACTGATCGTCATCCCCCACCACCATCAGTTTGCAGCGTTGCCCCGCCAGCACTCGCAGCCAGGCGTACTGAATGGTGTTGGTATCCTGGAATTCGTCCACCAGAATATGCTGGAAGCGATCCTGATAATGGGCCAGAATTTTCGGCTTTTTGAGCCACAGCTCATGGGCGCGTAGCAGCAGCTCGCCGAAATCTACCAGGCTGCTGCGCTCGCAGGCTTCTTCGTAGCTGCGGTAAAAATTCACCATCATCTTTTCATGGGCACCGATAGGATCGATGTGACCGGCCCTTAGCCCTTCGTCTTTCTGGCTGTTGATAAACCACTGAAACTGGCGCGGCTGCCAACGGTTTTCGTCGATCGACTGCTCTTTAACCAGACGTTTGATAAGCCTGAGCTGGTCGTCACTATCGAGAATCTGAAAGTTTTCCTGCAGCCCTGCGTCCTGCCAGTGGGTCTTCAGCAGCCGGTGTGCCAGGCCGTGAAACGTGCCGACCCACATCCCGTACGGGCTGACGCCGAGCATTTCCTGAATGCGGCCGCGCATCTCTTTGGCGGCCTTGTTGGTAAAGGTCACCGACAGAATTGCATGGGGTGACACCCGTTCGGTCTGGGCTAGCCAGGCGATCCGGTGCACCAGAACCCGGGTCTTGCCGCTGCCCGCACCGGCCAGCACCAGCATATGTCCCGCCGGGGCGGCGACCGCTTCGCGCTGAGCGGGATTAAGGGGGTCAAGAATCGGGGATACGTCCATAGCAGGCTAACTCTCTTGGCTTGGCAGTCTAGGCTTGGTAGGCGGCGTTTGAGTTCGGGCCGCCGATTATACAACGGCCCGCGTACGATGGCTCAGATTCCGTGTGTGCAGGAGCAGGAGCAGGTGCCGGCTCAGCGCGGCAGACTGCTGGGATTGGCACGATGCGCCAGCAGGATTTTTTTCAAGGCATCGGGGTCTTTGATCACCTGTGCGCCTTCGTAGCGCGTAGGCTCCAGACCGTGCAGGCTGATCAGGCGCGACAACCAGAAACGCATGGCGGCGCTGCGCAGCAGAATCGGCCAGGCTTTGTGCTCGTCGTCGGTAAAGGGGCGTACCGCCGCGTAGGCGCGCAGCAGGGCATCGAGGCGGGCGGGATCCAGCTGACCGTCGGGTTCCACGCACCAGTCATTGGCGACAATGGCCAGATCGTACAGCAGGTAACCGGTACAGGCGTTGTACAGGTCGATAATGCCGGTCAGTTTGCCCTGATGAAACAGGGCGTTATCGTGAAACAGGTCGCCGTGAATAATACCCTGTGGCAGATCCCAGGGCTGCTGGCGCAGAGCGTCGAAGCTGTTTACTTCGTCACGTAACAGCGCGGCATCTTCCTCGCTGAGTCGCGGCGCGACACGGGATGACTCCCGACGCCACCAGAAGACCCCACGGTGTGCCTGACGGGTCATAAAAAAATCGCTGCCGGCGCGGTGCATCTTGGCCAGGGCGTGGCCGATCTGGCTGCAGGCGTCCGGGGTAACTTGCGCCAGCTGGCCGCCTTCAAAGCGGGGCAGCAGCAGTGCCGGCCGTTGTTTGAGCTGTTTGAGGGCGATACCGTTGCTGTCGCGGAGCGGGGCGGGAACAGGCACACCGCGCTCGGCGAGAAAACGGGTTAACTCGACAAAAAAGGGCATTTCATCTTGAGGCAGTTCTTCAAACAGGGTCAGTACAAAGTGCTGCTCTGTTTGTGCTGTTTGCTGTATGGCGCCATCGGCAGCCGGGGTTTTCTCCGCTCCGGTGGTCGTGACGAAATAGTTGGTGTTTTCGATGCCGCCGTCGATTCCCTTCAGATCGGTTAATTCTCCCAGCTCGAAATCGGCGAGAAATTCGTGAAGATCGTTGTGGGAAAGCTGGGTGTATACCGCCATGGAATCTTGTCACTCACTGCTGAAAAGTATGTAAGATATTGAAATAAAGCTGTTATGAGCCCGCTCTTCGGGCGACGACTTAGCGCTCGGCAAACCGGAAATACTAACCGCTGGCCGCCGCTATCGCTGCAGAACCGGCGCTCCCATCAGCCGCGACGGGGCTTACCAGCGAAACAGCACCCACTTGGGGATCAGTAACTGCGAACGGTCGAGCCGGATAAAGCCCGCGCCGGTCTCTGCGGGGACCAGATAGTAAGGCTTGCCGTTTTTTGGGACAACCTTGATTTCCACTACTTCGCCATTACGCACGTAGTCGTAGTACACCTCACCTTCGGTGCCGCGGCGAATCGTGATTTCGGGCTCGTTTTCACTGTAGCTCGGTTGCACGGCTAAAGCTGTTCCGGTCACCGGTAACAGCAGGGCCAGCAGCGCCATAACTTGCAGCGTTTTTTTCATGATGACAGACCTCCGTTCGGGGCCTCATCGGTTACCGGTTAGCGACGCTGCGGCAGGAATGAGGCCTTACTCTGCTGATTTTAGCTTCTTGGCGGCGATCGCGCCTATCGTCGCTGCTTTTCGATGGGG